>CANLKN010000001.1 GCA_947491475.1 Akkermansiaceae bacterium
GCCGAAGGAATTCGACAAACTCACACCCTTGTTTCCCGACCAGCGCATCCACCTCGAAGGCGAAGGCCCGGATTTCCTCGGCGTGCGCGTGATCGATCTGATCGCCCCGCTCGGCAAGGGCCAGCGCGGCATCATCGTCGCTCCGCCACGCGGTGGCAAAACCATCCTGCTCAAACAGATCGCCCGCTCGATCCGCCTCAACCATCCGGATGCCGAGCTCATCATCCTCCTGCTCGACGAGCGGCCCGAGGAAGTGACGGATTTCGAGGAAACCGTGGGCGCGCGCGTTTATGCATCGACCTTCGATGAATCGCCGCGCCGTCATGCACAGGTGGCGGATCTGGTGATCGAGCGTGCCAAGCGCCTCGTCGAGCTGGGCAAGGACGTCATCCTGCTGCTCGACAGCCTCACCCGCCTCGCCCGCGGCCACAACTCGGCGATGCAGGGCAGCGGCCCGATCGGCTCCGGCGGCGTCAGCCCGGTGGCCTTGCAGAAATCGCGCAAGTTTTTCGGCACCGCCCGCAACGTCGAGGAGGGCGGCTCGCTCACCATCCTCGCCACCGCGCTGGTGGAAACCGAGAGCCGGCTGGATGATGTGGTCTTCGAGGAATTCAAGGGCACCGGCAACATGGAGGTGCGGCTCGACCGCGAGCTCGCCGAGCGCCGCGTTTTCCCCGCCATCCACATCCCGCAATCCGGCACCCGCAACGACGACCGGCTCTATCACCCGGACGAGTTCCTCAAGGTGGTGGACGTCCGCCGCCAGCTCGCCGGCCTGCCGATCGGCGATGCCATCGAGACTTTGCTCAAGAATCTAAAGGCCACCAAGACCAACGCCGAACTGCTGCTGCGCGGCCTGCGCTGAGTAGTGACTGTAGCGGCGGTCTATGACCGCCGATGCCGATGAAATGCGCGAAGCCTCTTCATTGGCTTTCCCATGACATCTCGCCCTCGGGGGTAGCCAGCGACGCTCACAGACCGCCGCCACAAAACCCGCAACTGGCTGATTGACAGCCCCCCTCCGGGCCGCCTAGTTTCCCGCGCGTTTCGCCGGGCCGGGTGATTTCCCACCCGCGCAGTCGGCGTTTCCGTTAGAAATACACGACACCTATCACACACGATGGCTACCAAAAAGAAGGCCGCGAAACCCGCCGCCAAAAAAAGCACCTCCAAGCCCGCCGCAAAAAAATCCGGATCTAACAAAAGCGCCAAATACGTTTACACATGGGGAGCCGGCAAGGCCGACGGTGACGGCGGCATGAAGCCCCTGCTCGGCGGCAAAGGCGCGAACCTCGCTGAAATGACCCGCATCGGCCTGCCGGTGCCTCCGGGATTCACCATCACCACCGAGGTCTGCACCTACTTCTACGCCAACAAGAAAACCTATCCGGCCGTGCTTCAGGCGCAGATGGAGGCCGGCGTCGCCAACATGGAGAAAATCATGGGCTGCAAGTTCGGCGATGCCAAGGGCATGCCGCTGCTCGTCGCCGTGCGCTCCGGCGCGCGCGACTCGATGCCCGGCATGATGGACACCATCCTCAACCTCGGCCTCAATGACGAGACCGTGAAATCCCTCGCCGCCGCCACCAAAAACGAACGCTTCGCCTGGGACTGCTACCGCCGCTTCGTCCAGATGTATGGCGACGTCGTGCTCGGCGTGCAGAAGCGCGCGGACGAGGACCATGAGCCCTTTGAAGTGGTCATCGAGGAATTCAAACACGAGAGATACGGCAAGGACATCATCGACTCCGATCTCACCGCCGAAGATCAGCAGGAGCTGGTCAAGCGTTTCAAGGCGCTCGTCAAGGAGCGCACCGGCAAGACCTTCCCGAATAGTCCATGGGACCAGCTCCGCGGTGCCGCCGGCGCCGTCTTCGGTTCATGGATGAACGACCGCGCGATCGTCTATCGCCGCAAATACAACATCCCCGCCGAGTGGGGCACCGCCGTCAACGTGCAGGCCATGGTCTATGGAAACACCGGCACCACCTCCGGCTCCGGCGTCGCCTTCACCCGCAATCCGGCCAACGGCGCGAACGAATTCTACGGGGAGTTCCTCCTCAACGCCCAGGGCGAGGATGTCGTCGCCGGTGTGCGCACACCCGAGCCGGTGGCCCTGCTCAAGAAGCAGATGCCCAAGAGTTATGCCGAACTGATGAAAGTCCGCCAGATTCTTGAAAAGCATTTCAAGGATGTGCAGGACGTCGAGTTCACCATTCAGGAAGGCAAGTTGTTCATGCTGCAGACGCGCAACGGCAAGCGCACCGCCGCCGCCGCGCTCAAGTTCTCGATGGACATGTATAACGAAAAGCTCATCGACTGGAAGACCGCCGTGATGCGCAATCCGGCCGAACAGCTCGACCAGCTGCTCGCTCCGATCTTCGATGCCGCCGAGATCAAGAAGGCCAAGGCCCTCGCCACCGGTCTTCCCGCCGGTCCGGGTGCCGCTTCCGGCAAGATCTATCTGAATGCCGACCGCGCCGCCGCCGCCGAGGCGCACGGTGAGAGGGTTCTGCTCGTCCGCAACGAAACCAGCCCGGAAGACCTCCGCGGCATGATCGCCGCCGAAGGCATCCTCACCGCCAAAGGCGGGGTTTCCTCGCACGCCGCGCTGGTTGCCCGCCAGATGGGCAAGGTCTGCGTTTGCGGTGCCTCCGCCATCGAGATCGATTACGATAAGCTCACCGTCACCGCCAGTGGCCAGACCTTCAAGGAAGGGGATTACCTTTCCATCGATGGCACCACCGGCATGGTCTATGGCGGCGAAATCAAGACCGCTCCCTCGGAAATCATCACCGGCATCGTCAGCAACGACAAGGCCGCGCGCAAAACCGAGAAGTTCAAAAACTTCCTCCAGCTCATGGAGTGGTGCGGCAAGGCCACCAGGCTTGCCGTGCGCACCAATGCCGACACGCCGGACCAGACGCGCATCGCCATGGCCTTTGGTGCCACCGGCATCGGTCTCACCCGCACCGAGCACATGTTCTTCGAGGGCGACCGCATCGATGCCATGCGCGAGATGATTCTCGTCACCGACGTGGAGGCGCGCAAAAAGGCGCTGTCGAAACTACTGCCCTTCCAGCGTGCCGATTTCACCGGCATCTTCACCGCGCTCAAGGGCTTCCCGGCTACCATCCGCCTGCTCGACCCGCCGCTTCACGAGTTCCTTCCGCACGACCACACCGCGCAGAACCAGCTCGCCGATAAAATCGGTTTCTCCACCGAATACATCTCGCAGCGTGTCCGCGAGCTGCATGAGTTCAACCCGATGCTCGGACACCGCGGCTGCCGCCTCGGCATCGCCTATCCGGAAATCACCGAGATGCAGGCCCGCGCCATCTTCGAAGCCGCCGCAGACGTGGCCAAGAAGAAGATTCCGGTGAAACCCGAGGTGATGATTCCGCTGGTCGGCTTCAGCAAGGAGTTCGAACTCCAAGCGGAAATCGTCCACCGCGTCGCCAAGGAAGTGATGGCCGAGAAGAAGATCAAGTTCGACTATCAGGTCGGCACCATGATCGAAGTCCCGCGCGGCGCGCTCACCGCCGACGAGATCGCCAAGAGCGCCGAGTTCTTCAGTTTCGGCACCAACGACCTCACCCAGACCGCTCTCGGCATCAGCCGCGACGACATGGGAGCCTTCCTCATGCCCTACATTGAGAACGAAGTGTTCAAGAAGAACCCCTTCGCCACCCTCGACAGCACCGGCGTCGGCCAGCTCATGGAGATCGCCGTCGCCAAGGGCCGCAGCACCCGCCCGAACATCAAACTCGGCATCTGCGGCGAACACGGCGGTGACCCGGACTCGGTGAAGTTCTGCCACAAGATCGGCCTCAACTACGTTTCCTGCTCGCCTTACCGCGTGCCGGTCGCCCGCCTCGCCGCCGCGCAAGCCGCGATCGAGGAGGAAGCCAAGGCCGCTCCGGCCAAGAAGGCGAAGAAGAAGGTCGCGAAGAAGAAGATCAGCTGAAACTGTAGCGGCGGTCTGTGACTGTCGCCAAAGTTCAAACCAAAGCCGCTCCGGGGAACCGGAGCGGCTTTTTTTGCGGATTCGACCGTTTCTCCCCGGATCAGGATGTCTCAGCCGTAATCATGCTGTGCACCATCGTGGCGCGGGCGTTTCGCCCGCAGACCTTCTGCAAATCCTTGTCACTTGCAAGCAGACGCCTGACACACCCATTGATGAGTTTTTTGGCATGCAGCAGCCGGCTTGATATGGCGGCGGGCGAGACGCCCGCGCCACGGTTTGTTACCCTACTGCATGGTTATCGCGGTTATGGTCACCTCGCTCAAGCTTGCCTCCAGTTGGTCCATAGCCGGAGTCGGGCGTCAGGCATACCGTCAAGTCAGTGTGATTTCAGGATAACACAAATGTTTCACGAGAAATTCAGCGCATCCATGTCGAAGACGACGGTGACGTCCTCCGGCAGGCTGGTTCGAGCGAGGACCGTCTGGACATGGCGGGTGAGTGGGCGGGCTTTTTGCGAACGCAGGGTGATCTGGAAGCGGAACTGCCCGTGCGCCTTGATCAGCGGTGATGGCAGGACCTCGCCTAACAGGATGCCATGCGGCAGGTCCTCGGCCAGCCTCAGATGCAACGTCTGCAAGGTGAACTCCGCGCGGCGCTCGTGATTCGAGCGGGCTGTTAGAACGGCGCAATGGCCGTAGGGAGGAAACGCGAACTGCCGCCGGAATTCCATTTCCTGCTCGGAAAACCCGTCGAAATCATGCCGCCGCGCGTATTGGATGGATGGCGAGTGAGGCGTGAAGGTCTGCACGATCACCTCGCCCTCCAGATCGCCACGGCCAGCGCGGCCGGCAACCTGGGTGATGAGTTGGAAGGTGCGCTCGCCGGCGCGGAAGTCCGGCACGTGCAGGCTGAGGTCCGCGTTTAGGATGCCGACCAGCGTGACGTTGGGGAAATGCAGGCCCTTGGCGATCATCTGGGTGCCGATGAGAATGTCGATCTTGTGGGACTTGAAGGCGTTGAGCGTATCGCGCAGCGCGTGCTTGCGGCGCATGGCATCGGCATCGATGCGGGCGATCTTCGCGGCGGGCAGGACCTTGGCCATGATTTCCTCCACCTTCTGCGTGCCGTAGCCTTGCAGGATGATTGCAGGGTCCTTGCACTCCGGGCACTTGCGCGGGACGATGCTCTGGTGGCCGCAAACATGACAGACGAGGCGCTCGTCGGTGCGGTGATAGGTGAGCGCCACCGAGCAATGCGGGCACTGGCAGACATGGCCGCACTGCGGGCATTGCAGCGAGCGGGCGAAGCCGCGGCGGTTCAGGAACAGGATCGACTGCTCGCCTTTTTCCAATCGCTGCTCGAGCGCCACGCGCAGCTTGTCGGATAGAACGGCGGGGCCGCCCTTGTGTTTGCTGGCCTCCAACCGCATGTCCACCACGCGCACGAGCGGCATTTTCTGACCGTCGGCGCGCTGGTCGAGGCGCAGGAGTTGATATTTTCCAAGCTGCGAGTTATGCCATGATTCGAGCGAGGGAGTGGCCGAGCCGAGCACGATCGCGCAGCCTTCGAAAGCAGCGCGCAGGACCGCCACATCGCGGCCATGATAACGCGGCACGTTCTCCTGCTTGTAGGTGTTTTCATGTTCCTCATCCACCAGGATGAGCCCGAGATCCGGCAGGGGTGCGAAGACTGCCGAGCGCGCGCCGATCACGATGCGCGCCAGCCCCTTGCGGATGCGGTGCCATTCGTCGAAACGCTCGCCTTGCGAAAGATTCGAATGCAGCACCGCCACCTGGTCCTGCATGGAGGCGAAGCGTGCTTTAAAACGACGGACGGTTTGTGGGGTGAGGGAAATTTCCGGCACCAGCACGAGAACGGTTTTACCCATATCGATCACCCGCCGCGCGGCCTGGAGATAGACCTCGGTCTTGCCGGAGCCGGTGACGCCTAACAGAAGGATCGGCTTGGGTGTTTCCGAGCCCAGGCTTTCAAGGATGGCATCGAGCGCCCGTTGCTGGTCCTCATTCATGGCGAGCGGCAGGGATTCGAGCACCTCGTCGGCGCCATCGGCCTCGGGATCGCGGCGGACTTCCTCGGCTTCCAGGCGCAGCAAGCCGGCTTTTTCCATACTCTTGAGAGCGGCGGCCGAGCCATCGCCGAGATCCGCAACGGGCAAGCGCATCTCCGCCGCGTGGGCGAGCAGCGCGAGGATCGCATGCTGGCGCGGCGCGCGTTTCGCCAGTTTTTCCAACACGGAGGGATCGGGTGCGGCATCCAGGATGGCCACGCGGCGGGTCTTGGCGGAGTTTTCCTCCGAACGCACCGACTCCGGCAGCAACGAGCGGATCACCGTTTCGATGCCGCAGCCATAATAGTCCGCGATCCAGCGGCCGCAGCGCAACAGCACCGGCGTGATGAGCGGCTCCGGATCAATCAGCGACTCCAATTCGCGCAAGGCGAAATCCATCTGCACATCCTCGACCAGCGAGAGCACGGTGCCGGTAGCGGATTTTCGACGCAACGGAATGCGCACGCGGCAGCCGGGGCGCACGTCGAGCCCTGCCGGCACGGCGTAGTCGAAGACCAGCTCCGAAGGACCATCGATCAGCACACGAACAATCACCGCGCCACCGTGCATCCGCCTGAGGCGGCGGCCAAGAGTGATTTCGAGCTTTGTGTTGCCGAAAATATTCCTTGGCAGGGTGGGGCGTGCGTCTGAGCCTAGTCACCAATGACCCATTCCATGGCATTCCTCTGCTACGGCCTCCTTGCCTGGCCGTGCATCGCAACCGCCGAAAACACCGAGGCTGCGGATTTTCAAAGCCAGGTTGAGGCCGGAAAACTTTCGCGCAGCGCGGACAAGCTGGTGGAAATCCCGGCCGTCTGGTCTCTCAAACCGGATGATCTGGACGCCGCATACGCAATGCCGGAGGGCGCGCAGATGAAGAAAAACCCCTACTTCAACTGGATGACCCAAAGCCGCGACCGCGCGGTCTTCATGCGCCGCCCTTACACGAATCTGATGGTGGACCTCACGCTCTTTGAGGGTGCGCTGCCGGTCGAGGAAGTGGTGGTGGATTTCCTCGATGGCAAACTCAACGGAATCACCTTTTCATTCTACAACCGCGGCGATTCCGGCGAAATCAGCCGCGAGGAATTCGAAAAACGCATGAAACTCTGCGGCCAGAAAATCGGCGCGTTGCTCGACATCCGGCCGAATTCCAAAAAAGCCAATCCCACCCAGGGACTGCTGGCGGATGGTTGGATCTGGGTTTCGCAAAAAGGCATGGCGACCCTTGAGCACAATCCCGAGGCGCTGCAGGGAAAACCCGAGTTCCTGCGTCTCAAAATCGCCCCACGCGATGCCAAAGGCGTGTTTGCCGCCGCTTTCCAAAGCCGACCATCGGCAGTGAAAGTCTCGGAGCTGCCCAAGAATGTGGTCCGCGAAAATGGCGACGTCTTTATCAAGGGCATTCCGATGGTGGACCAAGGTCCGAAGGGATATTGCGTCGTGGCCACCGCCCAGCGCCTGCTCGAATATTATGGCATCCCCGCCGACCAACACCAGCTCGCCCAGGTGGCCGGATCGGATGCGGAAAAAGGGACCAACTCACTGGCGATGTCCGAAGCGCTCGGCAAGATCGACTATCGTTTCAAGACCCGCTTCAAAATCCACGCCATGGGCCATGAGAACCGCTTGGTGCAGGTGGATGAACGCAAAATGACCGTCGGCCGGGATTTCCCGCAAAGCCAGTTTGAGAAAACCATCCGCAGCTCCATCGACAACGGCGTGCCGCTGCTGTGGGCACTCGTTCTCGGCCAATACCCCGAGGACCCGCCGATCGCCATGCAGCAGGGCGGCGGCCACATGCGCATGATCATCGGCTACAACGATGCGGCCAAGCAGCTCATTTTCACAGACTCCTGGGGTGCCGGCCACGAGATGAAACGCATGACCATGGAGCACGCCTATCAGGCATCCCAGGGCTTGTTCACCATGACGCCCACCGTCAGGTGACCGGTGCGCATGAAGCGGCGGCTCATTGATTCAATGAATGAAACGCAAAGCGAAATGGGTTTATGTGATACTTGGCGTTTTTGCCGTGCTGATCGTTGCGGAGGAAGTTGCTTTGCGTCTTACGCCGTTTCCCGCAGGGCTTGCATTGCCGCCGCCGGGCAGCACTGAGTTTCTCGACCGTCATGGAAGCTCGCTGCGCCTCCTGTTAGTGGATGAGCGCCGCTATGCCAAACACTGCGCGCTTGATGAAATCGCGCCGCACTTGATCGAGGCCACACTGAGTGCGGAAGACCGTAGGTTTCATGATCATTCCGGAATCGACTGGTTGGCATCCGCGCGTGCCATGGGAAGCGCACTGCGCCGGGGCCAGGCTCATTCCGGCGCATCCACCGTCACCCAGCAATTGGTCAAGCTCACGCAACCGGGACCGCGCACCATCCGCCGCAAGCTCGCTGAAATGTGGCTGGCCCGTCGGGTTGAGCGTGAATGGAGCAAGGAAAGAATCCTGCAGGAATACCTCAATCGCCTCGACTATGGCAATCTCCAGCACGGCATCGCCGCTGCCAGTCGATTCTATTTCAACAAACCGCCGGCCGATCTGAGCGCTGCGGAGGCGGCGCTGCTCGCGGGGCTTCCGCGCGCGCCGGGACGCCTCAACCCGCACACCCACATCGCCTCGGCCCGCGAGCGCCAGCAATGGGTGCTCGGACGCATGCGGGCAAACGGCTTGCTCGATGTGGAAACCCATGCACGGGCCATCGCCGAACCTTTGCGGCTCGCTCCGCCGAAACATCCATGGCAGGCCCCACATTTCGTCGATCTGTTGCTGCGACGCGGCAACATCCTGCCACCAGCTGGCGGACCTGTGCGCACCACGCTTGATTTGCCACTCAATCGTTTTGTTGAAAGCCGTTTGACCGACCAACTCCGGCTCATCGCCGAACACCATGCGACCAGTGCGGCGGCGGTGGTGATCCACAATCCGACCGGCGAAGTGCTGGCGATGGCCGCCGCCAGCAACGAGGAGTTCCAGGCCGGCAGCGGCCAGGTCAACGGTGCATGGATCATCCGTTCGCCCGGTTCCGCATTGAAACCATTTACATATCTTCTCGCTCTCGAACAGGGCGCGAACCCCTGCACCGTGGTGGCTGATGTGCCCACGGATTTTGCCACCCCCACCGGACTTTACCGGCCCAACAACTACAACCATCGTTATCATGGCCCGGTCAGCCTGCGAAACGCGCTGGGAAACTCGCTCAACGTCGCCGCCATACGTGCTTTGGAGCTCGGCGGCGGCCCGGACGCCTTGCACCGCCGCCTCGGTGAGCTGGGCCTGACCACTCTGGATCACTCGCCGGGATACTACGGACTTGGCCTGACCATCGGGAATGCCGAGGTGCGGTTGCTCGAACTCACCAATGCCTACGCCACTCTCGGCCGACTCGGCACACACCGGCCGTATCGTTTGTTGGATCATCATCCGCCGCACGAAAAAGACAGCCACCAGGTCTGCGATCCGCGCGCAAGCTGGTTGATTGCCGACATGCTCGCGGACAACCACGCGCGCAGCGCGGCGTTCGGACTCAACTCGTATCTTGCTTTTGATTTTCCCGTCGCCTGCAAGACCGGCACCAGTTCCGGCTACCGCGACAACTGGGCGCTCGGCTTCACGCCGGAATTCAGCGTCGGCGTGTGGGTGGGCAACATGGACGGCTCACCCATGCGCGGCATCACCGGTGTCACCGGCGCGGCTCCTGTGATGCATGAAATCATCAAACACCTGCACGAAACCCACGGCACCACTTGGTTCGGAAAGCCGGCGGGCATTGCAACTTACCGTGTCCATCCGCTCACCGGGCACATGGTCGCAACAGACGATGCGGGAAGCATCGATGAAAAATGCCTGTGGCCACCCCAGGCACCTAACCCGCAGGATTTCGATGCACGGGGCCGCGTCATTCTAGCCAATGAATATGCCGAATGGCTCGCCTCGCCACAAAACGCGCTCGGCGATCTTGTCACATGCTCCGCCTATACTTCCGAGCTGCGCGTCCTGCATCCGCAACCTGGAACGACCTATTATCTGGATCCAGACCTGCCTGCCGATAGCCAGCGCATCCGCCTCCGCGCTGAGTCGCCCGGCGTGGTTTCCTGGTCAAGCGAAACACTTGCCATTGAGATCGAAAAATCACAATCGAGCATCCGGCTACGGCCCGGCCGCCATGTTTTAACAGCCACCCACCCCGCTACCGGCCAGCGCGTGGAGACATGGATCGAAGTGATCGATCTGTGATACACGCTTTCGCCATCGGCCGTTGATCTCAGCGCGTGACTCCGCGTTCCGAGCTTTCGATGAAATGGATCAGGTGCGCCACTTGCGGCGTGTCGGCGGCATGGGTGGCCTTGAGCGAGCTGATTGAATTGGCGAGATTGCTGTCCTTTTTCAGGAAGAGTTTCTTATAGGCGGACTTGAGTGCCTTGATATCATCTTCGGGAAACCCGCGGCGCTGGAGGCCCACGATGTTGAGGCCGCGCGTCGAGGCCGGATTGCCATCCACAATCATGAACGGCGGCACATCCTGCACCACTTTTGACAATCCGCCGACGATCGCGTGCTTGCCGATGCGGCAGAATTGATGGGCGGCGGCAAAGCCTGAAATGATCACATGGTCCTCGACCACGATGTGGCCTGCCAGCCCGACCGAGTTGGAAAGAATGATGTGATCGCCAAGTTGGCAGTCATGGGCGACGTGTGAGTAGCAGAGCAGCAAATTGTGCGAACCGATCCGCGTCGGCAGGCTCTCGTGAGTGCCGCGGTGCACGGTGGTGTTTTCGCGGAAGACGTTGTGATCACCCACTTCCAGCCATGTCGGCTCGCCGATGTATTTCAAATCCTGAGTCTTGCCGCCGATCACTGCGAACGGGAAAAACTCGTTGCCACGGCCGAATTTCGAGTGCCCTTCGATCACCACGTGCGAGTGCAGCACGCAGTCGTCGCCGAGTTCCACATTGGCACCGACCACGCAAAACGGCCCGATGCGGACGTTGTTTCCGATTTTGGCGAGCGGCGAGACGATGGAGGTTGGATGAATCACGGAGAGGATTTCCGCCCATCCCGCGCCGCCTGACGAGCCAATTTTTGCGCCTGGCGGCAGGGGCAATTGCCCCTTGATGCGGCATCGGGCCCGGATAGCATCCGTCCACAACCTTCCATGTCAGAAATTCAGGAAACCATCCACCAAATGGGCCGCCAGGCGCGGGCGGCCGCCTATGCGCTGGCCCAACTTTCGGCCGACGAGAAAAATGCCATTCTCCGCTCCATGGCGGCGGCCATCCGTGAAAATGCCGCATCGTTGTTAGATGCCAATGCCAAAGACCTCGCAGCAGGTATCGAAAAAGGCCTCTCTGCCGCCATGCTCGACCGCCTCCGCCTCGATGAGGCCCGCATCGAGGCGATGGCCGCCGGCATCGACCAAGTCGCCAAACTGCCGGACCCGGTGGGCCAGGTGATGGACAAGTGGATGCGTCCCAACGGCATCGAAATCGAGCAAGTCCGCGTGCCCATCGGCACCATTGGCATCATTTACGAAAGCCGTCCGAACGTCACCGCCGACGCAGCCGTGCTTTGTTTCAAAACCGGAAACGCCACCATTCTCCGTGGTGGCAGCGAGGCCATCCACTCGAATCGGGCGATCGCCGCCGCCCTTGCCTCTGCCGGTGCGCCGGAACATTCCATCCAGCTCATTCCCTTCACCGACCGCGAAAGCGTCGCGGTGCTTGCCGGCATGGACCAGTGGCTCGATCTGATCATCCCGCGCGGCGGCAAGGGACTCATCGAAACCGTCGTCTCGCTTGCCCGCATGCCCGTCATCAAACATTACGACGGCATCTGCCACCTCTTCGTGGACAAGGCCGCGGACGTCGATATGGCGGTTTCTCTAACAGTCAACGCCAAGACTCAGAAATGCGGCGTCTGCAATGCCTTGGAAACCCTGCTCGTCCACCGCGCCATGGCCGCTGCCTTCCTGCCGAAAGCCGCTGCCGCGCTGCGCGAAAAACGAGTCGAACTCCGTGGCTGCGGAGAAACGCGGGCCGTTCTAACAGATATCCTCCCCGCTACCGAGGACGATTGGAGCACTGAATATCTCGATCTCATCCTCTCGATCAAAATCGTCGCATCGCCTGAAGAAGCGGTGGAACACATCAACCGCTACGGCTCGCACCACACCGACACCATCGTCACCGCTGACGAAGCCACCGCCGAGCGTTTCCTGCGCACCGTGGATTCCGCATGCGTTTTCCACAATGTCTCGAACCGTTTTGCCGACGGCGGCGAGTTTGGTTTCGGCGCGGAAATCGGCATCTCCACCGACAAGCTCCACGCCCGTGGTCCGATGGGGCTGCGTGAACTCACCAGCTACCAATACCGGGTGCGCGGAAATGGGCAGGTGAGGGGATGATGATATCAAAATTTTCTCTGCGTTCCCTTTGCGGCATTGGCGGCACTGCGGTAACCTCCATGTCCTGCCAAGTGTCCGACTACTGATGAATTCCGAATCCACCACAGCGCCGCTGGTTTCCCCGGGTGTCGTGTTTGAAGCACGCAAGCTGCGCAAGGTCTATCACACCGGCGAGGTGGACGTGGTGGCGCTCGATGGCGTGGATATCGAACTCAACGCTGGCGAACTCGTGTGTCTGCTCGGGGCATCCGGCAGCGGAAAGTCCACACTGCTCAACATCCTCGGTGGCCTCGACCTGCCGACCTCCGGCGAGCTGATCTACAAGGGCTGGAAACTCGATGGCTCCGACGAACAAATCCTCACCATGTTCCGCCGCAACTGCGTCGGTTTCGTATTCCAGTTCTACAACCTCATTCCCTCTCTAACAGCCCGCGAAAACGTCGCGCTCATCACCGGCATTTCCCGCAATCCGATGACACCCGCCGAAGCGCTCGACATGGTCGGCCTCGGCGCCCGCATGGATCATTTCCCGTCCCAGCTTTCCGGCGGCGAGCAGCAACGCGTGGCCATCGCCCGCGCCATCGCCAAGCGCCCGGAAGTCTTGCTTTGCGATGAACCCACCGGTGCGCTCGACGTCACCACCGGCATCACCGTGCTGGAAGCCGTGGAGCGCATCAACCGCGAACTCGGCACCCTCACCGTGGTCATCACTCACAACGCCGTAATGGCGGAAATGGCCGACCGCGTGCTGCATCTTTCCGACGGGAAAATCGTCAGCTCACACTGCAATATCACCCGGCTTCCGGTCTCGGAATTGAAGTGGTGATTTTTCCCCGCGCGGTGTTTCTAAACCCTTCCAATCGCGAATTTCCCAATTTCCATTCTAACGGGTGCTGATGGCCATGCGCGCCTTGCCATCGGTGTCCTTCTCGGGATCGGCCCGCCAGACGAAAGAGAACCCGTTCTTGTAAATGCGCTGGCTCCTGGCGTTGGAGAGGCTGAAGGACGAGTTTGGAGAAGCGGTCAGGAAAACCTTCCTGCCGCGGTAAATTTGGAAGTCCATTTCAATTTCGGCAATGCCCGGGCCACTGACCGGCGCCGAGGCCAGATCGGCAGGCTCAAGAATCAGCTGCTTCACCCGCTTGCCATCCAGCAGTTTGAGTTGGAGGGTTTCATCCTTGAGCCTGAGTTCCATGGCTTTCTCGCGCTTTTCTTCCTGCGCCTTCTGCTCCTCGCTCTTGGACTTGTTGCCCTGGCCATAGGGCGCGTAAAACTTCGGCGAGCGCCCGATCAAGGCGAAGCGCTGCGGGTTCTTGCTCGGGCCCGGATCCACCACTCGACCGCCGATCAGGAAATTGTTGCGGCTTTGCTCCACCGTCACCTCCAACGTGGCACCGCCTTTCACCTTTCCGGTATAAACCACCTTCTCGATTTTATTGGTGGCCGGCTGTGAGGTTGAGAGGGTTTCAGGATCCAATTCCCGCACGACCACCCGGCCGGCTGGCGTGATTTCCTCAATCACCGGCCGCATCCGGAAGGACCGGCCACCAGTGGCGCGCGGCGCGTCATCGGAGGGGTTGAAGATGATTTCCCCCTGTGAGGAAATGCCCAAGGTGCAGCGTGAATTCTGTTCGCCGGCGAAGTAGCCAAACCACGGCGCGGCATCCAAAGACGGCAGTTGCGCGGTGGCAGGCTGAACCGTGTAAACAAACAGTGACAATCCAAGGACTGCAAGGCGGTGTTGGGTTTTCATGACTTCAAGCAAGCCCAAAGCCCCCCTCTGGGCGAGCGGAAAAAAAGCGCAGTGGCAATGCCCGGTAGGACGCGGGTTCAATGGTGCTTACTCCGGCTGCTTCTTTTGCGGCTTGGTTTTTTCCTCCACGCCACTCAACAGCATCGCGGTTTCCACGCGGTTGAGAATCGCCCAGCGGCCGGGTTCCAGATCGCCGAGCCACAGCCCGCCGACACGCACCCGCAGCAATTTTGTGACCTGATAGCCGAGCGTCTCGAACATCACGCGGATCTGGCGTTTTGCGCCGTGGTCGAGCACGATTTTGATGCGCCTCGGGCTGAGACGCTCGATTGCCTTGGCCTTGAGCTTGCCCTCTGGGGTGTAAAGACCTTCGAGAAACTGATCGAGATGCACGTTTTCGAAAGCCTGGTTCGAGGTGACGAGGTATTCCTTTTCGACCGATTTCGACGGATGCATCAACTGCTGTGACAGATCGCCGTCGTTGGTGAGAATGAGCAGGCCCTCCGAATCGCGGTCCAGCCGGCCGACGTGGTGCAGCGAGCGCAGCGTTTCCGGGAGCAAGGTGTAGATTGTTTCGCGGCCGAGCTCGTCCTCGCGGGTGCATACGTAGCCGCGCGGTTTGTGGAAGACCACGACGAGAGCTTCCTTGGGTGCGACCCGCTTGCCATCCAAACGGACGTGATCACCGGGGGAAATGCGCGTACCCATGTTGATGCACGGGCTGCCGTTCACTTCCACGCGGCCTGCCTGGATCAGCTCGTCGCATTTGCGGCGCGACCCCACGGCGCAGGAGGCGAGGTATTTGTTGAGTCGGGTGCCTTCCTTCATGGGTTCAAATGCAAAAGGCGCGAAACCCGCAGGGTTGCGCGCGTGGTGAAGATGGATTCGGCGATCAGATCAACCCTCGTGTTTGGTCTTGGGCAGACCTACGGGGGAGCGGCCGGATTTCCACTCGCCGCGCTCTTTGAGCAGCTTGACGCGCTCGAAACGCTTGAGAACGGAACGTTTGCCGCCGACGGTGGCGCTGGACTTGAGACTGTTGTGCTTTGACATCGCGTGAGGTGGTTTGAAAATCGCGGGAGGCGGAAACTAGGGGCGGCCTACGCCGGTGGCAACCCAAAAATCAGGCGAAATAATCCACGGCGGTCAAGCTATGGAGAGCAAGGAATCGCGGTAGGTGTGATCGAGCATGGCGCGGCGGCGTTTCTTTGGCAGGCTGCGGGTATCGGATAGATCGATTTTGAGGAGGTTGAGAACGATGATCCTGTGCTTCCTTATGAAGGTTCCCTTGGCTGCCTTTGAGGGACAAGATGTAGTCCGCTTTCTTTTCGATGATGGCCTCGGCGAGGTGAGTGTCCATGGCATCGTAAAAAAGGAGCGTCCTTCTAACAGATTCTCTTTGAAGTTCGATGATCACTTGCCAATCAACACCTCCACGCCTCTCAGTCGCAGTTCTTCGATGAATTCCGGATCCGCCTTGCTGTCGGTCACTACACAACTCAACTCCGTGACCGAGGCGAAGAAAAACGGAGCCCTTTGCCCGAGCTTCGAGTGATCCGCCAGAAACACCACATCCTCCGCACCGGCGATCACCCGTTCCTTGAAGGCCGCCTGCCGTGAGTTGCTCTCACTCACGCCACGCTCGGCATGGATGCCGTTTCCTGATAGAAACATGCGGTGGATGTTATATCTTTGCAGCGACTTCTCTGAGGTGGCGCCGATGAATGAGCGCGACTTGGCGTCATACAATCCGCCCGTGCAGATCAAATCCAGATTCGGCCGATCGGCCAGCGCGGTAATCACATTGAGGGCGTTGGTCAGAATCGTCAGCGGAAAATCGGGCAGGAATTCCGTCAAGGTAAGAACCGTGGAGCTTGCATCCAGGAAGATGTTCTCGTTGGGCCGGATTCTGTCTGCGGCCAGCCTGGCGATTGCCTTTTTCTCCTCACGGTTGATGCCCTGTCGCTGCGTGAAGGGCACTTCCTCGCGGATTTTTTCCGGTTGGCTCGCCCCGCCGTGCATTCGGATCAACTCACCGCGTTTTTCCAAAACCTCGAAATCCTTGCGTATCGTCTCGTCAGTCACTCCGAGCTTTTCCGCAGTCTCTGTGGTCCGCAATGATCCTGCGCTGTTAAGCAGGTCGAGAATCCTCCTCTGGCGTTCGATCGCGAGCATGACTTTGGTTTTTCTGGGTTTGTTTGGGATTTTTTGGTATTTTTTGGTTGACTAGTCAAGCCAATATCGGAAAACAGCGCCAACCCATGTCTGCAACGCTCTCCCAATCCACTCCCCGAGCCGTCATCGAGCACATGGTCAGAGAACAGGTGTATGCCCGCCTCGGGTTCCCTCTTCCGGCCGCCTCCAAAGCTCCCAACGCGCTTCTGGTCAATATTTCCGCCCGCCACTGCCACCTGACACAGGTTGCGGTAGAGGCGCTGTTCGGTCCCGGTCACAAGCTCACTCCGATGAAAGGGCTCTATCAGGAAGGCCAGTATGCCGCCAAGGAGTCCGTCACCCTCATCGGTCCACGCAGCCGCGTCATCTCCAACCTCCGTATCCTCGGACCCTGCCGCGATCTCGACCAAATCGAGCTCGCCTACACGGATGCCGTCTCGCTCGGTTTCGACATCCCGGTGCGCATGTCCGGAGCCATCAAGGGCACGCCCGGCTGCATGCTGATGGGCCCCAACGGCTACTATGAACTCGACCAAGGTGTCATCCGCGCCCAGCCGCACGTCCACATGCATCCGGATGATGCCGCCTTTTACGGCGTGAAACATCTGGATGTGATGAAGCTCAAGGTGCACGGCCCGCTTGGAATGACTTTTGACAACCTCGTCGTCCGCGTGGACCCCTCATTCAAACTCGAAGTCCACATCGACACCGATGAAGGCAATGCCTGCGGCCTCAAGCCCGATACTTTCTGCGAACTGATCAAATAACCCGCCTGAAAACCCGTATTCCAGATCTCCAGATCTCAAATCCAAAGACTCCAACCACACTACCAACCAATACTATGAGTGCACTCGGAATGATTGAAACCAAAGGCTACGTCGGCAGCGTCGAAGCCACAGATGCGATGGCCAAAGCGGCCAACGTCCAACTTGTGAACCAAATCCAGATCGGCGGAGCCTTCATGACCGTCATCGTCAAAGGCGACGTCGGCAGCGTGAAAGCCGCCGTGGATGCCGGTGCCGATGCTGCCGGCCGCGTCGGCGAGCTGGTCTCCGCCCACGTCATCGCCCGCCCACATGCGGAACTGCTCAGCCAGTTTGGAATCGCCTGAAAACCAAATCACTTTTAACCAATAACCTCTAACTAAAATGGCCAAACAAGCAATCGGCATCATCGAAACCAAAGGTTTCGTCTCACTCGTGGAAGCTTCCGACGCGGCGCTCAAAGCCGCCGACATCAGAATGACCGGCTGGGAGAAAATCGGCTCGGGCCTCGTCACTGGTTTCTTCACCGGCGATGTCGCCGCTGTGAAGGCCGGCCTCGACGCCGCTGCCGCCGCAGCCTCCAACCTGGGACAAGTTTCGTCCGTCCAAGTCATCCCGCGTCCGCACGACGAGCTGTCGAAGCTCGGCTCGTGGATGGGTTGATTCATCTGATTTCAGCTTCTCAGCTTTTCAGAATCTCAGCATTTACCCCATGCTTATCCTCGTCGCCAACCTCGGTTCGACTTCCTTCAAATACCGCCTCTTCCGCATGGATGAGAGCGGTGGCGAGGTGGTGGCCAAGGGCGGCTACGAGCGGGTCACGGATCATGCCAGTGTGATTGATGACGCCCTCGCCACGCTGCAGCGCGATGGCGTCATCGCCAGTCCGGATGAAATCGAAGCCGTCGGTTTCAAGACCGTGCTCGGCAAGGACCTCAGCGGTTGCGTCATCGCCGATCAACAGACGATCGATGCGCTAGAGGGCTTCGCCGCAGTCGCCCCGGCGCACAATCCGCCTTACGCGAATGGCATCCGGCAGTTCGCGAAAGCACTGCCAAAGGCGAAACTTGTCGCCCTTTTCGAGACCGCTTTCTACCAGTGGACCAGCCCGGCTTCCTACAACTATGCCATTCCCAAAAGCTGGCGGGACATCGGCATCCGGCGCTACGGTTTTCACGGCGCCAGCCACAAGTTCATCGCCGAGCGCTCCGCCGAGATGTGCGAGCGCGAGGAAGTCGGCCAAATCGCCCGCCGCCTCTATCTGGATGGCCCGCAAACCGTATCCGGCAAGCCATTCCGCGTCGTTTCCTGCCACCTCGGCGGATCCAGTTCGGTCACCGGCATCCTCAATGGCGTGGCCATCGGCACCAGCATGGGCTTCTCGCCCCAGAGCGGCCTGCCGCAGAACAACCGCGTCGGTGAGCTCGACTCCGGTGCCATCCCCTATGCCATGCGCACGCTCGGCATCTCACTCGACGAGGTGGAGCGCCAGCTCACCAAGGAATCCGGACTGCTCGGCATCTCCGGCGTTTCCAATGACCTTCGCGACATCCTTCAAGCCGCCGAGTCCGGCAATGCCGACGCGCAACTCTCGCTCGACGCCCTTGTCCACTCGATCCGTCATTGGATCGGTGCCTTCATGCTGGAACTCGGCGGTCTCGATGCCCTGGTCTTTACCGCCGGAATCGGCGAAAACAATGCCGCGCTCCGCGAGCGGGTTTGCGACGGACTCGAAGGCTTCGGCATCGTCATCGATCCCGCCAAAAACGATGCCTGCCGCGCCGCCGAAGCGGATATCGGCTCTGCGGCTTCCGCAGCACGCATCCTTGTCATTCCCGCCAATGAGGAACTCGTGCTTGCCCGCGAAGTGTTCCGCAAACTCTCCTGACAACCCATCATCCAGAACTCTCAACCATAACCAACCAATACCATGGCCAAACAAGCAGTAGGACTCCTAGAAACCCGCGGCCTCGCGTGCCTCGTCGTCGGCGTTGACGCGATGCTCAAATCCGCAAATGTCGAACTCGCCGGACCGATGAAGCAAATCGGCAACGCAATGTGCAACGCCGTCGTCACCGGTGATGTCGCCGCCGTCAAGGCCGCCATCGATGCCGGTGCCGCCGCCGCCGCCGATGCCGGTGGCGAGGTCATCAGCGCCCACGTCATCGCCCGCCCGGATGACGCCATCGACGGAGTGCTCCCCAAGGACGCCGCCGCCCGCGCACCGCGCAAGTAAGTCAATGGTCATCTGTCGGCAGTCATCGGCCATTGATTGGCCAATGACTGGTGACGGGTGACTCACAACACCTATGTTCCTCGCTGAAGTCATCGGACAAGTCGTCTCCACCAAGAAGGACGAACAAATGGTGGGGCGCAAGCTCCTGCTGCTCCGCCCGAAGCTGGTGGACGACAAGGATCCTTCCAAGTTCAAGGACGGCTCCAACACCATTGTCGCCATCGACACCGTTGGTGCCGGCGAGGGTGAACTCGTGATGTTCTGCCAGGGCAGTTCCGCACGCAACGCCCAAGGCCTCAAAGCCATCCCCGTGGACGCCGCCATCGTCGCCATCATCGACCGCGTCGAAGTCCAGGGAAAGACCATCTATAAATCCTCATGAAAACTCTCGATCCCGAAACTCTCCGCTCTGTGGTTGAAACCGTCGTAGCCCGTTTGGCAGCAAGCCAGGGTCAACCCACTTCATCCGCGCCTGCCGCGTCTTCATCCTGCGGCTGTGCGGGCTCATCCTCCACCGGCCAGCGCGGCGTGTTCGACTGCGTGACCAAGGCTGCCGAGGCCGCCAACGATGCGCATCTCAAATTGAAGAAACTCGGCGTCGCCGGTCGTGCCAAGGTGATCGAAATCGTCAAGCATCTCGCCGTTTCCAACGCCGAGCCATGGGGCCGTTTCGAGATGGATGAAACCAAGATCGGCCGTGTCGATCACAAGATCGCCAAGCTCCAGATCACCAAAAACGTGCCCGGCACCGAATGGCTCCAACCTTATGCCATGAGCGGTGACGGCGGCATCACCCTCGAGGAATACGCGCCCTTTGGCGTGATCGGCGCCATCCTGCCCGTCACCCACTCGGTTCCCACGCTCACCGGCAACGTCATCAACATGGTGGCCGCCGGCAACTCGATCGTATTCAACCCGCACCCCGGCGGTGCCCGCAGCGCTGCCATGGCTGTGCGCGCTTACAACGAGGCCATCTTCCGCGAGATCGGAGTTGATAACATCATCACCACCATCGAGAAACCGACACTCGAGTCCTTCGATGCCATCTGCAAGAATCCACTGATTCCACTGCTTGCCATCACCGGCGGCCCGGGGGTCGTCAATGCCGCGATGCAATCCGGCAAGCGCTCCATTTGTGCCGGTCCAGGCAATCCGGTGGTCGTGGTTGATGAGACTGCGGACCTGGCCAAAGCCGCGCGCAGCGTCATCGAAGGCGGAGCCTTCGACAATAACCTGCTCTGCATCGGCGAGAAGGTGGTGTTTGTGGTTGGTTCCGTGTTCAACCGTTTCTGCGAGGAGCTCACCAAGGCCGGTGCCGCCCGCATCAATGCGCAGCAACTCGAAAAACTCACTGCCGCGGCCTTCACCATCAAACCGGGCGAAGGCGGCGGATGCGCCCATGCCTCTGTCAACCGTGCCCTGGTCGGTGCCGATCCCGCGGTGCTGGCCCAACACGCCGGTGCCACCATTCCGGCCGGAACCCAGATGCTTTTCGCCGAAACGGACGTGGACCATCCATTCGTGCAGGAAGAGCAGATGATGCCGATGATGCCCATCGTTTCCTGCCCGGACTTCGAGACCGCAGTGCGCGAAGCCAAGCGCGCCGAGCACAACTACCGCCACTCCGCCATCATCCACACGCTCGACGTGAACCACATGACCTACATGGCCAAGGTGATGGACACCACCATCTTCGTCAAGAACGGCCCGTCCGTCGCCGGCCTCGGCCTCGGTGGCGAAGGCTACCTCTCCTACTCCATCGCCACCACGACGGGCGAGGGGATCACCACTCCCAAGACCTTCACCCGTATCCGCCGCTGCGTCCTGGTAGAAAATCTCCGCATTATCTAAGACCAAAGACTTGGAGACAGAAGACAGAAGACAGAAGACAGAAGAAAAGAGCAAGCACCGCGTGAAGCTCCCCTAATAACCAATATCCAATAACTAATAACCGTTACCCAATGATCCCCGCCCAAGTCGTCGGCCATGCCGTGAGCAGCCATGCGCATCCTTCCTTGAAGGGTTGCAAAATGCTGCTCTGCCAGGCGCTCGATGCCGCGGGTTTTCCCCAGGGGGCGCCGATGGTGGCCATCGACCTCTTCGGTGCCGGCATGCACTCCAAGGTCTTCGTCTCCACCGACGGCATCGGTGCCCGCCACATCGTCCACGACGATAGATCACCCGTTAGAAATTTCATCCAGGGAGTGATCGACTGATCCCCAATTTCAAATCTCAAATCTCAAATTTCTTTTCCCCAGTGCGCGTAGCCCAGGTCATCGGCAGGGTCACCCTGAACATGCAAGACCCCTCCTTCAAGGGCGGGCGCTGGCTGATGTGCAATCCGCTCGATACCGCACATTTCAATTCCGCCTTCAAGAAACAGCCGCCGCTATCCAAGCAGTTATCGCTGGTCGCCTATGACAATCTCGGCGCCGGGGAAGGGGACATCGTCGGCATCGTCGAGGGGGCGGAAGCCACCGCGCCATTTGATTACGACATTCCCATCGACGCCATCACCGTCGCCATTTTCGATTCACTCTCCTACGAGCCACCCAACTGATTTCCAACCTCCGCAAATCCATGAGCAAGAAAGTCTATACCGCCGCTGACATCGAAGCCCTTCTCAAGGCCGGCAAATCCGGCAGTGACATCCCCGCGGGTGCCGTTCTCACTCCTTCCGCCAAGGATATCCTGCGCGACGGTATCGGTCCGGTGCGTGCCGGTGGTGCATCCGCCGCAGCCAGCTCCCCCGCCGAGCCGATCCTGCCCGATTACGAATACCACTGGACCCCCGGCAAGGATCCCAAGACTCCGGCGGAAATCGAGGCCTTCTTCCATTCGCCCGCCATCGTCGCCATCAAGGAGCGCATGGTGGACATCGGCAAGCGCATGTGGGCCCGCGAATACACCGACGGCAACGGCGGGAACCTCACCATTCGCGTCGGTGACAACCTCGTGCTCTGCACGCCCACTCTGGTTTCCAAGGGTTTCATGACCGTCGAGCAGATGTGCCTGGTGGACATGGAAGGCAAGCAACTTGCCGGCAAATACAAGCGCACTTCCGAGTGCATGACTCACCTTGCCATCATGAAGCGCCAGCCCAAGGCCAAGGCCTGCTGCCACGCGCATCCGCCGCACGGCACCGCTTTCGCCGTGGCCGGCGTCCAGCCGCCCACCTGCATGATTCCGGAAGCGGAGGTTTTCCTCGGCCAGATCGGCATGGCGGACTACCGCACCCCCGGTTCGCCGGCCAATGCCGAGGTCGTCGGCAACGCCGCCGTCGATCACATGGCCGTGCTCATGGTCAACCACGGTGTCATCACCTGGGGCAAGGACATCGAGGACGCCTATTGGAAGATGGAAAACGTCGAGTCCTACTGCAAAACCGTCTGGGTCGCCTCCCAGCTCAAGGGCGGCCAGCTCCTTACCATCACCGGCGGCCAGGCCAAGGAACTCATCGGCCTCCGCAAGTCCCTCGGCATGGACGACAAGCGAGCCAATTGGCAGGAATGCCAACTTTGTGATAATTCGGATTTCACTCCCGGCACGGTCTGCCGCATCCCGGACCAGCCTGCTTCCGGCAGCTCACCGAAACTCGATGCCGAAGCCGAGAAACTCGTCCAAGCGCTCACCGAGCAGATCATCGCGTCGATGAAGTGATGTGGCGGTTGAGACTGGAGCGATCCAGGAAACGCTCCCCGGTTTGGACATGTCTGAACTGTAGCGGCGCTCTGTGAGCGTCGATGCTCAAGAACCGCGCAAAGCCTCTTCATAGACTTTCTCGTTGGCATCTCAGCCGCAGGGCCAGCCAGCGACGGTCGCAGACCGCCGCTACAGTCATCCGATCAAATCCCCGATTGAGCCGAAGTCCGGCGAGAACAGCCGCTTGTAGGTGCGCGCGGCATAACCATCGGTCATGCCGGCTAGGAAATCGCAGACCAGCCGGGCGCGTGTCGCCTCGTCGGGCGCGGCGCTGATTTCCGCAGCGGTATCCGCTGGCAGGAGCTGGAAGTCCTGGCCGTCGATGGTGCCGCCCGCGATGTAGCGTTCGCCGAGCACCTGCCACATCTGCCGCAGCATCCGGCTGCCTTTGTGTTCGAGTTGTTTCAACTGCGGCGATAGAAAAACCACTTCGAAGGCCAGACGCTTGAACAAGGTGGACTCCGCTTTGACATCCTCATCGATGACGAGCCGGTAGTGATAACGGTTGGTCGCCGCGCTGAGGAAATTCACATCCGTTTCCAGCCGGGTGGACTGGATGTAGCGGCCGATGCGCTTGCCGACAAAGGGATCAACGCGCCGCAGCCGGATCGAGCGCATCAGGTCGCCGAGCGGCGTGCCTTCGCCCGACGAATGACCGTGTTGTTCCGCCCAGGTCTCGATTTTCTCGATGTTGAGAAACCCGGCGCGCACGCTGTCGGAGAGGTCGTTGAGCGAGTAGGCTGTGTCGTCCGCCCAATCCATCACCTGGCACTCGATCGACTTGAACTTGTCGCGCACAGCGCCGGGAGGCAGCTCTAACGGAAAGTCATGGCTTCCCATCGCCCAATTGAGATGCGCCTGCTGGTCATCATAAATGAAGTGATGCTCCGGCGTTTCCCCGCTTGCGGTCTTCAGCTCGGACCACAGGGATTTGTATTTCAATATGCCGTCGAGAAACGCGCGGCTTGGGTCCATGCCGGCGCGTTTGGCTGAAAAGATCCGCTCGGTGAGCAGCCGCAAGGTCTGCGCATTGCCTTCGAATCCGCCATGGTGGAGCATCAGGTGGTTGAGCGTGCGTTCGCCCGCATGGCCGAAGGGCGGGTGGCCGAGGTCATGGGAAAGGCAGACCGCTTCCACCAGATCCGCATCGATGAAGAAATCGTCCTCCAAGGGACCATCCGGCCGCGATTTGAGCCAATGGCAGATCGACTTGCCGATCTGCGCGACCTCCAGCGAGTGTGTCAGCCGCGTGCGGTAGAAATCATACTCGCCGCTCCAGAATACCTGCGTCTTGTTCTGCAGTCGGCGGAATGTCGGCGTGTGCAGCACCCGGTCGCGGTCGATCTGGAACGGCGAGCGGAAATCGCCTGAATCCGGTTTGCCCGAGAGTCGTTGCGTGTCGAAATCCCCGTAGAAGCGGTTGCGCATGCCGCAGATCATGGAGTGGGTAACCCGGATTCAAATCACGAAATTCGGGTTCCCGTGATTTGCAAGTGAAGGCGGGCTTGGCAGGGTGGGGGACTTCATCCGGGTGGATAATCAGTCGAAAACGCGAATTTTCGTCACTTGCCCAGTGACGTGGCCTCGTGCCACCCATGCGCAGCTCAGCAAGGGGAAATTTTTGCGAAACCACGCTTGCGGGGTATCTGTCATGCACACATAGTCGCGCGCGACCCGACCGGGGCCCAGAGCGGACCGGACGTGATTTCAATCAAGCCATGAGCGACACATCTTCGGCGACTGCGGAACTGACACTGCCTAAAGACCTTGCGGCCGCAAACGGCATGGTGAATGTGCAAATCGACGGCGTCTGGCACCAGTTTCCCAAAGGCACGCGGATGATCGAAGCCTGCCGGAAAGTCGGCACCATCGTCCCACACTATTGCTACCACCCGAAGCTGAGCTCGCCCGGAAACTGCCGGATGTGCCTCGTCCAGATGGGCATGCCCCCTCGCAGCGCGCCTGGCCAGCAACCGCAGCGCGATGAAAACGGCTACGAGCCGATCGGCTGGATGCCCCGTCCCGTGATCGCCTGCGCCAACACGGTTTCGGAAAACATGGGCATCCGCACCTCCGGCGAGCTCGTCGAGAAATGCCGCGAGGGCGTGATGGAGTTTCTCCTCATCAATCACCCGCTGGATTGCCCGATCTGCGACCAGGCCGGCGAGTGCCGTCTGCAGGAACACTCGGTGGAACACGGCCGCGGTGCCTCGCGCTTCGTGGACATGAAGGTGAAAAAACCGAAAAACGTCGAGATCGGCCCGCGCATCCGGCTCGACGACGAGCGCTGCATCATGTGCAGCCGCTGCATTCGCTTCATGGACGAGGTCGCTGGTGATCCGGTGCTCGGTTTCACCCAGCGCGGCACCCACACCACTCTAACAGTCCACCCCGGCCGCCTGTTGGATTCCAACTACTCGCTCAACACCGCCGACATCTGCCCGGTCGGCGCGCTGACATCGAATGATTTCCGCTTCCAGATGCGGGTCTGGTTTCTCAAAGAAACCCCGACCATCGATGTGAACTGCGGCACCGGCACCAACATCACCGTCTGGGCCCGCGGCAATACGATCCACCGCATCACCCCGCGCCAGAATGACGAGGTGAACTCGACCTGGATGCCGGACTCCCATCGTCTTAACTTCCACTACATCGATGGCGAGGCGCGCTTCACCGAACCGCTCTCCAAGGTGGATGCCCAGCATCAAGCGGTTTCCTGGACCGATGCGCTGAAAACCGCCGCTGCGAAACTCAAAGCCGTCTCGCCCGGCCAAATCGCCATCATCGCCTCCGGCCGCATGACCAATGAGGAGTTGTATCTAACCAAATCGCTCGCCGCGCAAATCGGCTCCCCTCACCTCTCGCTCGTGCCGCGTTTCGCCGAACCGGACGCCCTGCTCATCGCCGCCGACCGCAACCCGAACACCACCGGCGCGAAACTCGTTCTGGAAACCGAAGACCCCTTCGCCAAACTCGATTCGATCCGCGAAGGAGTGCGCTCGGGACAAATCAAGGCGCTCATCGTGCTCGGCGAAGACCTGGTCACCGACGCCGGATTCCATTTCTCCGACCTCGCCAACCTGGATTTCCTGGTCCAAACCCAGATTCTCGCCAACCCCACCGCGCTGGCGGCCGATCTGGTGCTGCCCGCCGCCGCCTTCGCCGAGAAACGCGGCTCAATGGTCAACCTCTCCGGCCGTCTCCAGCGCCTCAACCGCGCCGTGGAGATGCCCGGCCAGGCACGCGACGACTGGGAAATCCTCCGCGAGCTGATCATCGCCCTGTCCGGTGAAAACAACGATATCCATCTGATCGAGGACGTCTTTAAGGCCATGGCCGAAGCCGTTCCGCCATTCAGCGGACTCACGCTTTCCAAAATCGGCCACCAAGGCACGCAAGTCCTCGAAACCGGCTATCGGATCCCGCTGCTCGCCAATGAACGCGCCGCCAAGGCCGCAGGACGAATCAATGGGTGAGAGGTTACATGTTATTTGTTAAAAGTTATTAGGAAAAAATATGGATCGCGAATCGCTCAGAACGTTTGAAGATCTGGAATGTTGGAAGGCATGCCGGGAACTCCGTGTTTTCGTGGCCCGGAAGTTCTGCAAGGCGCTTCCAAAAGACGAACGCTACCGGATGGGCGATCAAATCCTGCGTGCGGCCAGATCCACCACCGCCAACATTGCTGAAGGCTGCGGACGCTTCCACTATCTCGACAACGCCAAGTTCTGCTCGAATGCCCGTGGTTCCTGCTGGGAAACCATCGACCATATGATCACAGCAGCCGATGAAGACCTGGTAAGTGAAGAGATTCTCATTCAAGGCCGTGAGATTGCCACCAAAGCCGTGGCACTCCTGAACGGCTACATTTCTTACCTCAGAAAAGCCGCCACCACCAAACCCAGCCACGAGGGTGGATCATCCAAATAACTTCTAACAAATAACTTCTAACAAATTAAACCACTTCCACCGTGCCAGACCTCCTCTTCCAACTCGCCATCATCCTGGTGAAAATCGTCGCGCTGACGTTCTGCGTCGTGCTGCCGCTCGTTCCCATTTCGGTTTACTTCGAGCGTCGCTTCTGCGCCGTCATCCAGGACCGCGTGGGGCCGAACCGCACAGGCATTCCCCTCACCTTGTTAGGCTTCAAGAAGGACTTCCACTTCTTCGGCCTGATCCAGCCGATGGCTGACGGCGTGAAACTCTTCCTCAAAGAGGACTTCACTCCCAACTACGTCCGCAAGGCCTTCTATTGGCTGGCACCCGCGCTCACCGTCGCACCGGCGCTCATCACCGTCTGCGTGGTGCCCTTCGGCTCGCCAATCACCCTCTTCGGCCACAAGGAAAATCTCGTCATCGCGGATCTCGATGTCGGCCCGCTGTTTGTTTTCGCCGTCTCCTCGCTCACAGTTTACGGCATCACCTTGGCCGGCTGGTCGTCCAATTCGAAATACCCGCTCATCGGCGGCGTGCGCTCCACCGCGCAGATGATCTCCTACGAAATCGCCCTCGGTCTTTCGATCATTCCGGTGCTGCTCTATTTCGGCGAACTCAACCTCGGCAAAATCGTCCAGCATCAGGCTGACCACGGCTGGCTGCTTCTTCCGCTTTGGCAAAATGGCAGCCTCGGCCTGCCCGATCTGCAAACCGCGCTGTTCTGGATCCCGGCTGTCATCGCCTTCCTCATCTTCACCATTTCCATCTTCGCGGAAACCAACCGCATGCCCTTCGACCTTCCCGAGTGCGAGACCGAACTCGTCGGCGGCTACCACACCGAATATTCGTCGATGAAATTCGCACTCTTCTTCATGGGCGAATACGCCGCCATGGTCATCGGCTCGGCGCTGATCGTCACCCTCTTCCTTGGCGGATGGTCGCTCGGCTTCGGCCTGGACAAATACATCGCGGATTTCCATATCGGCGGCTTCCACTTCGGTGGGCTGATTCATCTCGGCATTTTCATCGCCAAACTCATCGCCTTCATCCTGTTCTTCATCCTCGTCCGCTGGACCGTGCCGCGTTTCCGCTACGACCAACTCATGAAACTCGGCTGGGTGATCTTCTTCGAGGCCGCACTCATCAATGTCTTTCTCGCGGCGCTCATCATCGCCGCACCGGAGCTAACCGCCGCCATCATCGGCATCGGTGCCGTATTGCTCATCGCCGTCACCGCCGCCATCATCTGGGTCGCCAAAGTTTCCGAGGAGCACCCGAAGCCATTGCGCGCCTGACACCGGATTTCAAATCTCAAATTTCAAATTTCAAATCCCCCACATGGCCGTCATCAAACTCCAGCGCCCCAAGCTCAACTTCGGTGAGAAGATTTACTTTGGAGCCCTGATCAAGGGCTTCATTCTCACCATGACCCACGCGGTCAAGTCGCTATTGGGCAAATCCGCCAGCGCGGATTCCATGGCTTCCTCCGGCCTCGGTGTGACCATGCAGTTTCCCGAACAGCGCTGGGATGAACACCTGCCCGAATACTACCGCGGTGCGCCCGCTCTGGTCACCGACGAACAGGGCCGCGAGCGCTGTGTTTCCTGCCAGCTTTGCGAGTTCATCTGCCCGCCCAAAGCCATCAAGATCATACCAAGCGAAATCCCATCCGACGACCCATGGGCCAAGGTGGAAAAGCGGCCGAAGGAATTCGATATCGACATGATCCGCTGCATCTACTGCGGCATGTGTGAGGAAGTCTGCCCCGAGCAGGCGATCTTCCTCCGCAAGGATTATCTCATCACAGGCCTCAAGCGCGCAGACATGGTGCACGACAAGAAACGCCTCTATGAAATTGGCGGCGTCCGCACCGGATTGGTGAACAAATGGAATGAACTGAAATAATGCCCTCTTACCTCTTCTGGCTCTTCTCAACCATCATGCTCATCGGCGGGGCCGCGGTCGTCGCATTCCGCAACCCGGTGTCCAGCGCCCTATCGGTGGTTACTTGTTTCATCGGACTCGCAGGCTTGTTCATCGGGCTGAGCGCCTTCTTTGTCGGAATCATCCAGATCCTCGTCTATAGCGGTGCGGTGATGGTGTTGTTTCTGTTCATCATCATGCTGCTCGACCTCAAGGACGAGCAGAAGCGCGCCAAGGGGTTTGCTCCTCTGGCGGCAGGTATCGGTCTGGCCATCGCCTTTGTCGTCCAACTCATCGGCGTGCTCTCGCGCACCCCGAACAAGGTCGCCCCACCACTTGATGCGCAATCCCTGGCTGCTGCAGCTGGAAATTTTGTGCCCGGCACCAAAATCGCAGCCGCCCTCAAGGACGGCCGCCTGCCCGATGTGCATCTCATCGGCCACACCCTCTTCACCCAATACAACCTCCCCTTCCAGATTCTGGGCGTCCTGCTGCTAGTCGCCACGGTCGGAGTGGTGGTGCTTTCGAAAAAACAAGCAGAGTAAGACAGAAGACCATGAGACAGAAGACAGAAGAAAAGAATTCGCGACCCTGTTGCCGGGCCGACGCTTTCCCACGCTTGCGTCCTGTCTTCTGTCTTCTGTCTCCAAGTCTTCTGTCTCTCATCTACTAATCCCATGGCCACTCTCAACGACTACCTCCTCGTCTCCGGCCTGCTCTTCGCCATCGGCCTGGCGGGCGTAGTGATCCGCCGCAATATCATCGTCGTCTTCATGTGCCTTGAGTTGATGCTCAGCGCCGCCAACCTCAGTCTGATCTCCTTCTCTCGCTTCAACACCATCAACGGCCTGCCCGACTACAACGGCCAGATGCTCGTCTTCTTCGTCATCACTGTCGCCGCCGCCGAAGTCGCCGTCGGACTCGCCATCATCGTCGCGCTCTACCGCTCCCGCCAAACCATCCACACCGATGAGCTGACCAGCCTGAAAGGATAAGATTTAACCACTGATTTCACTGATTGACTGATCAAAAGACCCCGCTCTTCCCATGACTTTAGCCTGGATTCTCTTCTACCTGCCGATTGCGGTCGCCGCGGTCAACCAGTTGGTGTTGCGCCGCAATCCACTGGTGCCTTACCTGGCCACGGCGGCGGCGGGCGCCTGTTTTGTCACCTCGCTGTTGCTGCTCGGCACTACGGAAACCTCCGGATTTTCCTGGGCCACCGTGGGCGGACTGGACATTAAGATCGCCCTCAAGCTCGACCACCTCTCCACCGGGATGATGGTGGTTGTCACCGGAGTCGGGCTGCTCGTGCATGTCTTCTCGCTCGCCTACATGAAGAAGGACGAGGCGGTGAACCGCTACTTCTGCGGTCTCGGTTTGTTCATGTTTTCCATGACGGGCATCGTGCTCTCTGAAAACTTCATCATGATGTTCATCTTCTGGGAACTGGTGGGCCTGAGTTCCTACCTGCTCATCAGCCACTGGTATCACAAGGACAGCGCCGCGGATGCCGGTAAAAAAGCCTTCCTCTGCAACCGTCTCGGCGACTTCTCCTTCATGATCGGCGTGCTGCTGCTGTGGGGCATCTCCGGCAGCCTGACCTTCGAAGGGCTCAAATCCTGGGCCGATGGGGGCGGCGTGGCCGCGGCATCGACAGGCGTGCTGGGTGCCGCCATTCTCTGCATTTTCGGCGGAGCAGTTGGAAAATCCGCCCAGCTACCGCTCCACGTCTGGCTGCCCGACGCGATGGAAGGCCCTACACCCGCCTCTGCGCTCATCCACGCGGCGACGATGGTGGCGGCGGGTGTTTACATGTTGTTCCGCCTCCAGCTTTCCATCGGTGCCGAAGCTTTTGCCGGATTCGCAGGCACTACCATCGCTTGGATCGGCGGCCTCACCGCGCTGCTCTCCGCGCTGATGGCGTCGCAGCAGAACGATATCAAGCGTATCCTCGCCTACTCCACCTTGTCGCAACTCGGCTACATGATCATGGCCGTTGGCCTGCTCGCGGGCGAGGCCGGCATGTTCCACCTTTACACCCACGCATGGTTCAAAGCCCTGCTCTTCCTCGGTGCGGGTTCCATCATCTACGCCTGCCACCACCAGCAGAACATCTGGAAAATGGGAGGATTGTTGCGAAAAATGCCGATCACCGCCGCCAGTTTCGCGGCAGGCACCGCCGCGCTCATCGCAGTGCCCTACGTGACTTCCGGTTTCTGGTCGAAAGAGGAAATTCTCACCGCCGCCTACAATGGAAACAAGTTCCTGTTCGTAATCGCAGTGGCGGTTGCATTCCTCACCGCCTTCTACATGACCCGTGCCTTTGTGGTCACCTTCCTCGGCAAGCCCAGATCGGACGACGCTTCGCACGCCCACGAGGTGGGTCCTTTCATGTGGATCCCGTTGGCTGTGCTCGCGATCCTAGCCATCGTTTCCGGCTTCGGATTTGTTAGCGAAAAGCTAAACGCCACGCGCCCGGAGCACACCGCCAACACCACGGTCCTCATTGCCTCCATCGCCACGCTGGTCCTGGGAGTCGGTGCCGGCTTTGTCCTCTACCGTGGCAAGGAATCCGATCCTCTATCGATCCCGCTTTTCCGCGATCGCTTCTACTTCGATGGTTTCTACGACAACTTTCTCGTCCGCTATTTCCAAGATGCGTTCGCCGCCATCATCCACTTCTTCGACGAACTCCTCATCAACGGCCTGCTCGTCGGCGGCCTCAGCCGTGGTGCTGTCAGTGTCGGCAATCTCTTTCGCAAACTCCAAGGCGGCCAACTCCAAGCCTACTCCTTCGCTTTCGGCCTCGGAGTGATTCTCGTCATCTATTTTACCGTGTTTTGATCCCATTGACATCATTGCAATCATTGATTTCATTACCGCCATGGCCACATCCATTACGATCCGAAACCTGGACGAAAAAGTGAAACAACGCCTCCGCGTCATGGCGGCGACTCATGGCAAATCCATGGAGGCGGAAGCACGCGACATCCTCACAATTGCTGCCTTCAACCGACCAACCGACTCCTCCTCTTCGCAATCTTCCACCGAGGATGTCTGCTCGTCCGTTCGGGGCATTTGGAAAGGTCGCTTTACGACGGACGAAATCATGGAAATGACCCGTGGAGAATGACCCTGATGCCAGCCTTTATCGATACAAATGCCATACTCGATGTCACAACCCATGATCCCATCTGGAATCAATGGTCGAGTCATGTCATCAACCAACATGCGCCCGGCGGGCTTTTCATCAATCCTTTCGTCTATACGGAACTCTGCATCGGCGCTGAATCCACCGAGGAAGTGGATGCTGTCATCACAAAACTTCGGCTTTCTTATGTGGAACTACCCGCATCCGCCCTGTTTCTTGCCGCCAAGGCATTCCGCGATTACCGCTCGCGCGGCGGCACCAAAAGGTCTCCCCTCCCTGATTTCTTCATTGGCGCACATGCCAAGGCCCTCGGCTTTCCTCTCATCACCCGCGATGTGAAACGCTATCGAACCTACTTCCCGGAAGTCCCGCTCATCACTCCCGACCCATCCTGATTTTCCATTTCCTGCCATGCTCGCCCTTATCGTCGCTCTCCCTCTTCTCGCCGCCATCGCCGTCATGCTCGGTACACCCGCGCGCCAGACGTCCATCGCCGCTGCCGGGGCCAATCTCGCGCTCGGCCTGTGGGCCGCGTTTTCGTGGGAAAACAGCTTCTGGAACTTCAGCGTTCCGGTGCTCGAAAAACCTGCGCTCAATCTTTCCTTCGGCATGCAGGATGGCATCAGCGCGGTGATGATCGCGCTCTCGGTGCTCGTCACACTCGCCGCCACCCTGAACGCCCGTGCACCGGTGGGCCGCGAAAAACTTTACTACTCTTCCATTCTTCTCATCGCCGCCGGAGCCATCGGCGCATTCGCATCCACCGATCTGTTCTTTTTCTATGCATTTCATGAACTCGCATTGATCCCCACTTTCCTGATGATCGGCATCCTCGGACGGGGCGATCGCAAACAGATCGCATGGAAGATCACCATCTATCTCGGCCTCGGCTCGATTGTTCTGCTGGCCGGACTCGTCTGGCTCGCCAATCTCGCAGGCACCTTCGACATTCCTACCATGGTCGCGGCCGCCAGGGACGGGACGCTTGTGATTGATCCCGCCACTCAAAAATCCATCGCCGCGCTGTTAATCGTCGGCTTTGGCTCGCTGGTTTCGCTCTTCCCGATGCACTCATGGGCAGCCCCAGCCTATGCCAGCGCACCCGCACCGGTCGCCATGCTGCATGCGGGAGTGCTCAAGAAATTCGGTCTCTACGGCTTGATCCGCGTCGCGCTGCCCATCGTTCCCGAAGGCATGCAGGCATGGCTGGGTGTGCTCCTGGTGCTGCTGCTCGGCAATCTGCTGTGGTGCGGCATGGTCACCATTTCCCAAAAACGCTTCGATAACATGCTCGGCAGCGCCTCGGTCATGCACATGGGCTACATCTTCCTCGGCATCGCTGCTGTGGTTTCCAACCCGCACAACACGCTCGGCATCCCCGCTGCCGTGCTGCTGATGTTCGCGCACGGTGTCTCTGTGGCCTTGCTGTTCGGGCTTGCCGACCGCATCGAACGCGCCACCGGCACACTCGACTTCGCCGATCTCGGCGGTCTTGCAAAATCCGCCCCGGCGCTTGCCTTCACCGTTGGTTTCGCCGCCTTCACTGCGATGGGCCTTACGGTTTCCGCCAATTTCGTCGGCGAAGTCTTCGTCTTCCTCTCGGCGTTCCAGCAATACACCCCGGCCACCGGCCTCACACCGCTGCAAATCGTCTGCATTTTCGCCATCTGGGGCGTGGTCATCTCCGCCGTTTACATGCTGCGCGCCTTTCACGGCATGTTCCATGGACCGCCGGTGGAGGCCACCCGCAACGCGCCGGATCTCACCCTCGCCGACCGTATCCCGGCGCTACTCCTCGCCATCCCGCTCCTCTGCGTCGGCCTCTACCCCAACCTGCTACTGAACCTCATCCGATAATTCTCTTTCTGGAATCTGGATTCTGGTCTCTGAAATCTTCTTCCAATGCTCATCTATCACCAACTGACCAAACGCTTCAATGCAAGCCGCCTTCGGGCGGTCATGTGCAGCGGTCAGGCCGTGGTGATGCACCGCCTTGCCATCACCAGCAAGGACGGCGATTGGATCGTCCGCGAAAACCCGGAAGACCTCGACTTCATTCTCAGCGTCCTCGCCGAATCCGGTGCCACTTATCGCTTCGGCGCTCCGCTCGACGCACGATGGTTGGCTGGCGGTTGGAGCGCACACTTCGAGTTCCGCCATGATGGCTTGCGCGTCCGCACCGACTTCTTCAGCCGCCCGCCGCGCCTGCAACCCAGCGACCTCGACCGCCTCTGGACGGACTCCGCCTCCCAAGAGATCCCCTTTACCGGTATGCGTGAGCTCGTGTTGATGAAAATGACAATGCGGGAAAAAGACTATCCGATTATTGGCGAGCTCGCACGCCGACTCGAGTCCATCGATGATCAATTCCTTTTCTCGCGCAGCGCCCGCGACCTCATCGCGCTCGCTGAAAACCATACCATCCCGCCGGCGATCCTCGCATCCCGTCCGCTATTGGAAAAAATCCAGGATGGTGAGGATGTGCTCGCAGCCGCGCTCGACCACGAACGCCGCCAGATGATTAAGGCCGACGAAGCGCGCCTGGCCCGCTACAAAGCCGCTTCCGAATCATGGGAATCTGCATGGCCCTCACTTTCCAAGGAAATTTCATCCCTCCCGTTGCACGCCGCCCACCAGCGCATCGCCGCCGCCGCCGAAACCCTCCTCCCGCAACATCCATGAACCACCAGCCCACCGACGTCTTCCTCAGCGAAGAAGACCTCGACCTGCAGAACCTCAGTAATGAGGAGCTTGCGGCTGTGTATGAAGCCTGGCTACGGGCTGCCGCCATCACGGACGATGAAGACCAACACCTCTACAGCCACGGCGTCTTCCTAACCGAACCAGGATACAGCCACCTCGTCCCCCACCTCACGCCAAACAAAAGCGCTCTTCAATCTTCTCCACTGATCACTGATCACAATGGAACGCAGTGACATGGAGGCGCTGACTAACTCCATAAAATCCGCCTCAAATCACTTTCCACTCTTTCCCATGCCCGCCTACTACTTAGAAGCCCTCACCGTCACCCTCGGCCTGATTCTACTGATGGCCGAAGCCTTTGTTCCGTCGAAGAGCAAGTCATGGGTGGGTGTGTTCGCCGCCATCGGTTTGGGTGGTATCCTGCTGCTCATTCCGCTGGCCATCGGCCCTGACGCGAAACCGGATGCCGGCTGGGCGGCATGGCCGTTGTGGAATTTCTATCAATTCGATTCGCTCGCCCGCTTTTATAAGATCTTCGCGCTCATCACCACGCTATTGGTGGTTCTCATGTCCATCGATTACCGGAAAATCCTCGCCCGCTACACTGATCATCCGGGCTCTGAAAACGGCACCGGCGAGTTCTATGCGCTGCCTGTTTTCGCCTGCGCCGGCATGATGTGGCTTGCGTCTGCCAAGGACCTCGCCGGAGCCTTTGTGGCGCTCGAACTTATCACCGTCACTTTCTACATCCTCGTCGCCTACATGCGCCGCAATGTCGGCTCGCTCGAAGCCGGCGTGAAATACCTCATACTAGGCGCGCTGAGCACCGGGTTCCTCGTTTACGGCATTGCCTGGGTCTATGGATCGACAGGCACCATGAGCCTCGCGGCTATGCCATCCTCAATCTCCAATCTCCAATCTCCAATCCCCCTTCTCTTCGGTATCGCCCTGGTCATGGTCGGCCTCGCCTTCAAGATCGGCGCGGTGCCCATGCACATCTGGATTCCGGATGTCTATCAGGGTGCGCCTACACCGGTCACCGCCTTCCTGTCAGTGGGATCAAAAGCCGCCGGTTTCATTCTGCTGGTGCGTTTCCTCGAGCCCTTCCTTGCCAGTGAGTTCACGCGCGGACCAGTGCTCAAGCTGTTGATCATCCTGTCGATCGCCACGCTGCTGTTCGGAAATCTTGCCGCCATTCCGCAGACCAACTTCAAACGTCTTCTCGCCTATTCTTCCATCGCCCATGCGGGTTTCCTCTTGCTTGCCTTGGCCGCAGGTTCGTCTGGAACGGATGCGGCGCTCGGTTCGGTGCAAGTCGTCTCGCTTTATCTCGCCACTTATCTGATCATAACGCTCGCTGTGTTTTTCATGCTTGCCCAGGTCCGCATCCAGCGTGAGGGAGAGGACATCAGCGATTTCAATGGTCTCGGACAAACCAATCCCACCTTTGCCATGGCGCTCACCATCCTGCTGGCCGCACTGGCGGGTGTGCCGCTCACCGCCGGATTCATTGGCAAGTTCTTCGTCTTCACGCTCGCCGTGGATGCCGGCATGTGGGCGGGTGTCGGCATCGCCTTCATCGCCGCAGGCACCGGTTTCTATTATTACCTCAAGGTAGTCCGTGCGATGTGGTGGTCGGCCCCCGGCGACCGCCCTGCGGTTTTCCTGCCAACCATCAGCAAGACCTGTGTCGTAGTGCTCACTGCGGCCACCCTCGTCTTCGGCGTCTGGCCCCAGCCGATTCTCGCGCTGCTCAGGTAATCTTACCCAGTCTTTCCTTTAACTCCGGCCACTGTGCGCGGCTGACGATGTAGCCGACGCATTCAGGCATTCCGCAGCGGCACGGGTGGTCCTCGTAGCAATCAATGTCGAAACCGTAGTCGAAGGTCAGTTCCTCGCCCGAATTGATGTCGCGCAGGGCATGGATGTAGATCCTGCGGCCCTCGATCCATGCCTCGCAGTTCGGATTGCACGAGTGATTGATCAGTCGTGCCGTGTTCCATGGCACGTTGCCGTCAATGTCATATCTCTTGGAGAGGGTGAAGATATACACTGCGGCGTCACCGGTCTCGAGCGATTTGGAATGCTGCGAAATCCCGCGGCGCTCGCTCTCCTCCTTATCAATGCGCTCGCCGACGTATTCGATGATCCGCTCTTCCTTGGGGATGAAGCGCGTGGCATAAACGCCGCGGCCGTGAATTTCGGATCCGCGCACCTCGCAGTATTCGCTTTGCCCGCGCTTCCAAAGATCCAACAACTTGCGGTGCAGGATTTTTCCTGGGTCGATTCCCTTTTTCCTCGATGCCATGATTTTTTCTAACGGATTTCACGTTTGCTCACCGGCGGCAGTTCCATCTCCTGGGGCAGCGTGATGAAAAGCCCGCGGAGGTCGGCGGGCCTCAACCCGGCGCCGTCGATGAATGTCCAGTTGTCTCGGTCCTTGTCGGAAATGGCGACCTGGTAGCTGGTGCTTTCGATGACGAGTGGACGCGGATTTCCCTCGCGCATAATGCGGAATTTGGTGATGGTGGGCACCAACACCAGCCACTTGCTAAAAACCAGTCGCTCGGTCTGGCGGCCGTTTTCTGAGATGACTTTTTTTGCTGGGCTCACTTGATAGGTGCGCGGCTGGCCCTGAGGTTTGAAGGAAATCATGCTGATGCCTTGACGCACCATTTCGGCGGCCACGCCCGAAAGTTGTTTTTCGAGTGCATCCATTCCACCCATGCGCGCGGCGGTGCGTTCTTTCCACATCGGATTCATACGCTCGATGGCGGCTTGGTAGCGGCCGAGAACCACTTCATCACCGAGTTTGGCGACCGCCGCCACCGCCGATGCCACCACTTCTGGAGGAATGGGTTCGGCTAACACCTCGGATTCCTGTTCGAGCGCCTCAGGCGCGGCCGCCTCCTGGGCGGGCACTACTCCGCATGCCATCACCATGGCTGCGCTGAGGGAAATCCAGAGGTTCAGTTTCACGCGCCAATGGATGCCCGCGTGCATCGCCGACGTCAAGCCCGACGCCGGGAAACTCTGCGGGAAATCCGCTTGGAATTCCCACGGGCTTTGCGTAATGCTCGCCGCCCCATGGCAAAACAGGCACTCGGAAAAGGACTCGGAGCACTCATCAGGAAAAGCACGGCAACCCCGTCCGCCGCCCTGATTGCCACCGAGGAAGACTTCAAGCGCGTCCGCGATGTGCCGCATGATCACGTGATTCCCAGCCCGCTTCAGCCGCGCACCCGCTTCGTCGAATCCCCGCTTGACGAGCTCGTGGAATCAATCCGCCAGCATGGCATCATCCAGCCGCTCATCGTGCGCCCGGTGAATGGCAAGCTCGAGCTCATCGCCGGCGAGCGCCGCTGGCGCGCCTCCGGCAAACTCGGCCTCGCCACCGTGCCCGTGATCGAACGTGAAGCCTCGGACCGCGATGTGCTGGAAATGGCTCTCATCGAGAACCTCCAGCGCGAGGATCTCAATCCGATGGAAGAGGCCGCCGGCTATGTGCGGCTTGCCAAGGAGTTTTCCATGAAACAGGAAGAGATCGCGGGACGGGTCGGCAAGTCGCGCGCCAGCGTGGCCAATGCCATGCGCCTGCTCGATCTCCATCCGGACGTGCAGATGCTCCTTGCCCAAGGCCAGCTCACGGTCGGTCACGCCAAGGTGCTTCTATCGATCAAGAATCATGACAACCAGTTGCTGGCCTCCGATCAGGTCATCCGCCGCAAGCTGACCGTGCGCGCCACCGAAAAGCTCGCTCAGAGTTTCCTCGCGGATTCCGCCGACTCGTCGGGCGAGTCGAAAAAATCCGCCGCCAGCCGGGAAGTGGATGTTCACATCAGGGCCGTGGCCAACCGCCTGCGCGAGCACCTCGCCACCCACGTCGCCATCCAGCACGGCCAGAAAAAAGGCAAAATCGAAATCGAATACTATGGCGACGACGACCTCCAGCGCCTGCTCGAACTCATCGGGTTGAATGCGGAATAAATGTTCTCTCACATCAGTCTCTTTGCGTTGTGATGAGTTTTCGTTATTTTAACTGCTATTAAAATTCACTCCGAAATCACTGCCGATCCTCAGGTAGTGACCGGGATGCCCTGCATTAGCGGGGCTAAGTTTCAATTGGCCCGCTCGTTCTTCAATCGCGTTACTTCCATCTGCTCAAGGATTGAAACACTTGCCCAAGCGCGCTTGACGCGCTAACTAACGTCCATCAAACGACGTTCCTTCAGCCTTCTTCTCGCCCGGCGGTATCTCAATCCCCGCCGTGCGGTGCTTTCCTCGTTCACTCTCATCTCGCTGATTGGCGTGATGCTCGGGGTGCTGGTGCTGGTGGTGGTAATGGCGGTTTACGCCGGTCTTGAGCGCGATGTGAAAAGCCGCCTTCTCGGATTCACACCGCACATCCTGTTGCGCCACCAACCCGGCCACCTCGGTGTGATGCCGCTGTCCGATTGGCAGGATGCGGCGGAAAATGCAGAAAAACTCCCGCGCGTGGAAGCCGCCACCGCCTTTGTTTCTGATAACGTCATCATCGACGTCGCCTCATGGCAGCGGCCGGTCATGTTCCGCGGCATCGATACCTCGGACCCTGCACAGGTCGAGGGCATCGCCAAAATGCTCGACCTCGAAAACCACCCGGAATCCACCGCCGATCTCGGCATCGACGACCGCGCCGTCGTTTCCTCGATCCTCGCCGAGCAGCTTTCGCTGAACGTGGGTGACACCATCCGCCTCTACTCGACGCGCAACTTCGAGGAGGTGATGCGCGCCTACAAGGCGACCGAGAAACCACCGCTGCGCGAGGCATTTGCCACGGACTGGAGCGCCGCCACCAGCGCACTTGACGGTGCCTGGAAACCTGCTGGTGAAAAGCGCGCTGTGGACATTGCAGCGCTCACTGATATCTATCAGAAATTCGAAAACCTGCGAGCCGAGGATCTGCGCGTCCCGGAGCTTGAACTTATCGAGGATCTTCTCATCGCCATGGAATCCGGCGAGAAGGACGAGGCAACCGGCGTGTTTCTCTTTGATGCGGAAACGAAAAACAAAATTTCCAATGCCATTGCCGCGCTCAACTCCACGGATGTCGAGAAAATGGACGGCGAGACACTCAAAGGACTCAAGCAGATCATACTGCCCAAGGAGGCCGTGGTGATCGGCATTTATCTGGCATCGCAAATGGCGGTGACGCCGGATTTGTTCGTGCCGTTGCCGCTGGCTCAGGATCTGGCAGGTCTCGGCGAAACGGTGCAAGGCATCGCACTGCGGCTCGATGATGCCTACGCCGCCGAGGAAATTGCCGCACTGGGCCGCAAGGAACTGGGCGTGGACTGGTCGCTGCTCACTTGGGGAGATCAATACCAGACCTTCTTCGCTCTCATCAACCAACAGCGTGTGATGATGTATTTCGCACTGTCCTTCATTGTGCTGGTATCCGCCTTCTCAATGATGGCGGTGATGTTCACCGTGACGATCCAAAAGCGCCGTGAGATCGGAGTGATGAAGGCGCTAGGCGCCGCGCCCGGCCAGATTGTATGGGTGTTTCTTCATCAAGGGATGATCCTCGGGTTGTTAGGTGCCGCCCTCGGAGTCGGTCTCGGCCGGGTAGTGATTCATTTCCGCGGACCGATCCAGGGTGTTTTCCGCTCGCTTGGATTCGATCCCTTCGCTGCCTCGTTTACTGGTTTCGGCATACTGCCCGCGCACAACAATCCTCTGGAACAAGCAGTCATCGGTTTTCTTGCTTTCGTTCTTTGTTCACTTGCGGCTTTGGTGCCGGCGTTTTTCGCCGCACGCAGTGATGCCGCTAAATCCCTACGCAACCTCTGAGTCATGGACATCTGGATCATTCAAAATGGCGAGAAAATAGGGCCCATCCACGACTTCGAGGTGCGCAAGAAAATCGAGTTCGGCGAGTTGTCAGCCGATACACCCGCATGGCACGAAGGTCTCAGTGCATGGTGCCCACTCGGCGAGATCGATCTTTTCACACGCGAGTTCGGCCTTCATCCTGAAGAATCGAAGTCCACGTTCCAAGACGCCACGGAGCTAAGTCCTGGCACTCCGCCGCCGCTGCCTGCCCAGTTGCATCTGGTCCGTCGCTTCTGGGCGCGTTGGTTTGATCTTTATCTGTTTGCCGGTGTCTGGTGGCTTGGCATGTGGGCTGCCGGGCGCGACATCGGAGCCACTCTAAGCAACCCGTGGATCATTCTGTTTCAATACATTCCATGGTTTGTCTTGGAAACCATCCTGCTGCAACGCCTCGGCACCACACCAGGCAAGTGGCTGCTCTGCATACGCGTGCTCAACGACGACGGCTCGCCGCTCAATCTCAAACAAGCCACCCTGCGCTCGTCACGCGTTCTGTTTCTCGGCATCGGCTTCGGTTGGGGCATTCTCGCGTTGATCTGCCAAATCATTGCATATTTCACCACCAGGAAGCTCGGTCGTCCGTTATGGGACCATGCTGGAGGGCACCGCCTGCAAACCTCGCCAATCAATGGCTTGCGCATTGTTGCTTATATCATCGGCCTCTTTGTCGCCTTACAACTCCAGATGATCGTCGTAGCACCACATATGATGGAGAATATCAAAAAGAACTTTCCAGCATTCAGTGAGCATTTTGAAAAGAATCCGCCCTGGCACCTGCCGGAAAAGCGTTGAATGAAATAATCCATTAGTGCTTTGCAGGCATTGGCCTTCGTTTCACAACTCTGGATTCTCGTTGGAATGGTTTGTTGGGGGGGCGCTGGCCAAACCGACTGCCGCTATTTCAATCCCCCGGCGATGTCATCGGCGAGGCGGGACAAGAGCCGGGATTGTGCTGCGACGAGTGGTTGGTAGCCATCCGACTCCAGCGGCTCGCGAGCGACAAAGGTGCGGGAGGCTTTGATTTTGCGGTCCGGCAGCGAGTAGGCGCGCCAACCGGCTTCGATCACGGCGTAGCCGTCGGCCGCGCCGTGGAGTTGGCGGATATCCAGGGTGACTTGATAGCGGATGCCATCGTCGCCCTGCCATGGATAGGTGCGGACGTTGCCGGTGCCGAGCCTCCGCCCGAGGTTGGCGGCGGTGACGCGGGCAACGGATGCGGACAGATCGCCAGCCCAGCGGTGGTCTTCAGCGATGCCGAGTTGGTTGGGTGTCTCAGCGATGACGAGGTTCGCGCGGTCAATGTATTCGGCCAACGAGACCGGGCCTACGCCGATGCCGGGGCCGCCGCCGGAGGGGGCCGGGCCATCGGCTGTTAGAACATAAAAGGATCTTGATGTCGTGGTGCAGCCGGCGAGCGCGAGAATGGCGGTGAGAATGGATAGTGCCCGGATCATGGTGGTGGGGAAATCAGCGCGGGGCTTTGGGTTGAGGGTTTCCCGTGGACTCGCGGCCAAAGAGCAGCGAGTTGGGTTTTTCATCGATAGTGGTGGTCATCGACTTGAGGGCGCGCAGTGAGGCGCGGAGTTCGTCAAGGGTGCGCAGCAGATCGCCCTGCACCGCTCCGTCCGGGCCCATGCTGGCGACGGATTTTTCCAATGCGGCGATCGACTTTCGGAGGTCGGCGGGTAGTTCACGGAATTGCGGATCCTCGAGGGTTTGGCGGGCGGCGGAGGCGGTGGCTTCGATCTCCTTGAGCGTGGTGCGGGACTCGGCCATGGTGGTCTTCGCTTCCTCGGCGGCGGCGGTGATTTCGGTCACCGTTTCCTCCAGCGACAAGGCTTGCAGTTTATCAAGAATGGCGGTGATTTTCGACTCAAGCTGGGCGAAGCCGGAGGAAACGGTGGGGATGCTGATGAATTGGCCGGTCGTTTCTATTTTCGCCGGGGCGGCATCTTCGTAATAGTCGAGATCCACATATAGGGCACCCGTGATCAGATTGCCGGTTTTGAGAGCGGCGCGCAGGCCGCGGGCTACGGCTTCATGGAGGAATCCCGAATCCGGCGCGGCGGAGTTGCGCGCGGCTTCGGGACGCATCAGGCAGGGGTCGATCTCGATCAGCACTGGGATTCGTTTGTCGGTGATGTCTGGCACCAGATCGAAGGAAATTTCCGCCACGCGGCCGATGGTGATGCCACGAAATTCCACCGGTGCCCGTTCGCTGAGGCCGCGCACCGTCTGATCGAACAGCAGCAGCAACTTGAGCGTGGGATTGAAGGTGGATTTGCGGGCGGTTTCCTCATCGCGGTAAAGCGTGAAGCTCATGGCGTTTGAGGCAGGTTGACCGGGAACTTCGCCCACCGTCACACCAAACGAGACTCCGCCGGAAACCATCGCTTGGAATGATGGCGTGCGCAGTTTGAAACCATCGGCTCCGGCGCTGATGTCGATGCCGCTGGTGTTCCAAAAGCGGGTGTTTTGGGTGACCAAATCGCGGTATTCCTGAGAGATGAATGCATCGTAGCTGACACCCAGCCCGCCGGGTTCGAGCCGGCGGCCTTCGATCCGTCCCACCTCGAAGCCGCGGTGGTAAATGGGTGCGCCCACCGTGACTGAGCCGGCCGCCTCGGCTGTGAGCGTGAGGCGCAGTCCCGGCACGCTGAGATTGGTGGCGGGCGGCGTTTCCAGCCCCAGGAAATGATTTACCCGATCGTCATTGGGTGGGCCTGGATCCAGCTCGATGTAGGATCCCTGGATGAGCGTGCCAAGGCCCGATACCTCCGCTGCCGAGAGCCTGGGTTTCACCACCCAGAAGCGCGTCCCATCGCGCAGAAGTTGTTCCGCTGCGGCATCGATTTCGACATCCACGAGCACCGATTTCAAATCATCCTCCAAGCGCACTTTTTTCACTACGCCCACCCTGACCGAGCGGCAGCGCACCTCGGTCTTGCCCGCGTAAATCTCTTCCGCTGTTTCAAAGCTGATGTGGGCCACCGGCCCTTGCGCCGCGAAATTCCGATAGAGCAGCCAGCCACCGATGAGCAGCGCGATGATGGGCACGACCCACACGATGTTCCACCGCTGGGCGCGGCGGATCACAGGAGTGGCTGCGGGAGGTGGACTCGATTTTTCGCTCAAGATTCGGGGATGGTTGGATGCGGTGGTGCGGCAGCGGACATTTGATCAAGCCGATCCCACAGCAGGCGGGGATCGAAGCGCATCGCTGCGAACATGGTAAGCACGACCACGCCGGCAAATGCAAGCGCTCCCGGCCCGGGCGTGATCGCCATGTAGTTGCCCAGCTGCAGCAAGGAAACCAGGATACCCACCACGAAGATGTCGATCATCGACCAGCGGCCGAGCAATTCGGTGAACCAATAGATCCTGCCGAGTGCCGCTGGCGATGGGTGGACCCAGCCGCCGGCCGCCGCGCACAGCCAGCTGAGCGATGCGATTTTAAGCAACGGAATCAGGATCGATGCGGCGAAAATCACCAGTGCGATCGGATACGCGCCGCTGCGCCAAAAAGTCATCATGCCGCCGATGATGGTGCTGGGTGTGACCACGCCGATCTCGACCACGGTCATGACCGGCAGGAGGTGGGATGGAATGTAGAGTGCGGCCGCAGCGGCCATCAGCGCGATGGTGCTCTCGATGCTGTCCGGCTTGCGCAAGTGCAACTGCGTGCCGCAGCGCGGGCAGCGGCCGAGTTCGACCGGTGAGACCTTGCCGCAGGTGTGGCAGCCGGCGAGTCCGTGGTCCGAGGCTTTGATGATCGGTTGCTTCATGGCTTGGCCACCTCCAGGCGATCCCATAATTCCTCGCGATCGATGCCGGCCAAGGCCGCCGCCATGCACAACATCACGCCGGCGAAGGCCCAGAAACCGATGCCAAAATGCACGTCTGCCACCTTGACGAGCTTGAGCAGGCTGACCAACACCCCTAACAGGAAAACCTCCACCATGTTCCAGGGTTCGCTGCGATACATCCACTTGGCGGCAAAATTCGCGCCGGGCGCGGCGCGGCCGAAGAGCAGCGGCAGGCAGACGTAGATCATTCCTCCCGCGAGCATCAGCGGCGTCACCACTGTGAACAGGATGATCGATGCTCCCAGCAACGGCGCGTCTTGATGCATCAGAGCGGAGGCCGCTCCGGTGAGGGTGAGGTTGCGCCGCATGCTGGCGGCATCCATGATCAGGAATGGAAACGTGTGCACCAGCACCATGAGCAGCAGCGCAGCCAGCGAGAACGCGGATGCCCGCGTGAGAGATGCCGCCCGGTTCTCGTAGAGCAGCCCGCCGCAGCGGACGCAACGCGCGGATATGCCTTCCTCCACCGGAGAAAAGCGGTGCAGGGTGTCACAAAAATGGCATGCCGAGAGGCGTGCGTCACCCGGTGGCTTAGGCCATGATAGCATGGCTGTCCAAGTTCTGGAAAAGCCTTTTTTCATGAAAGAAGCAAAGCCTCGACTCGCTGTTCATCACCGGATCGGGTCAATTTCATGCGGGCAATCTATGGGCGGAGGCTCCTGTGCGGAATGCAAAAAACCGTCAATTCCAAGCAAAGCAGCACAGTGCTGAATTTGTAGAGTGTCTAAAAAATGAAGCGGCCCGACCGATCATCCCCCTAGGAAAACCCAATAACCCGGGGGGCATCTCAGTCGGACCGCCTTGTCTTGCGACGGGCGTAAGCTGCTGCACGATCCCGGATCTGGCAAGAAATTATTTAAGAATTTTTTGAGATAATTCACCTGCTGGATGGTTCTTGAATGCTGCGACCGGGATGATTGAATAGGCCGCGTGAAACATTTTATCCTTTTTCTGGTGGCTATGCTCCTCATTGCCTGCGCGGGTCCGCCGGAAACGTTGGTGGTCAAACAATACCTGCTGCGCGATCAGAAGCAGGAGAGCAGCGATGATCCGATGGTGCGCATGGAAAAGTCCCGCCGCCTGCACGGGGCGGTCAGCATGGAGGAACGCAGACAACGGCTTGGACAGTATTACTCGATCAAATGGCAAGATCCCGAGGGTGCCGGCTCCGGGCCGGTGGAAGTGATCTTCGAATACCAGCAGGGAGCCACCGCCAGCCGCATCAAACGCATGACCAAGACGTTCCCCGCATCCGCTGCCGGGGGCACGGCGGACTTCGCGGTGATCGGCGATGATTATTTCAAAGGTGGCAAGGTGTTGGCATGGCGGGCGAGTGTGAAACGAGGTGGCCGCGAACTGGCAAGCCGCCAGTCTTACCTCTGGCGTTAGATTTACGAGATGGGCGGTTGACCTCGGACGCCTCTGATTTTATCTTCCATCGAGTCGGACGTTTGAACTTTTGCCATTTCTGTGACTGCGGATAGCCCTATTTCACTTGGTGTCTTCGATGGATTCAGTTGGATCCGTCTTGAAGGGAAGGGTTCGTTTGTGAACAGCCCGGTGCTCAAGGCGTTGGGAGAAGAGCGCATCGCCGCCGGCGAAACCTGTTTGGTGGTGGACCTTGAGGCCTGCACCGGCATGGATTCCACCTTCATGGGCAGCTTGGCCGGCATGGCTACCCGGCTCGCCTCAAGTGATGGCGGTTCGTTGCATATTGCCCGCCCCGGCGAGCGCAACCGCCGCTCGCTCGAAGATCTGGGCCTCGATTTCCTGATGCGGATCGATCCGCCCGACGCCTCATGGCAGGGTAGGGTGGACGCCATCCGAAATAACCTGGTGGCTCCGCGCGCGCCCGGGGTGCCAGGTCGGTTTGAACGCACTCGCCATGTGCTCGAAGCCCACCAGACACTGGCCGGCATCAACGACAAGAACGCCCGCAGCTTTTCCGGAGTGGTCTCATTGCTGGAAGGAGAGATGGCGGAAAAATCGGCAAAACAGACGCTGGCGGAACCCGGCGCGAAAGGTTAGGACTTTTCTCCAAGCCCGAAGCGGAAATGTTGTTGCCCATCCAAATGCCGGATCCTGCGATCATCGCGCTCGGCTTGATTATAGTCATTTCGCTGGGGCTGCTGCTTGCATTGCAAAACCAGCGTCGGCGCAACCGTGAGATCCGCCGCCGCTTCCGCGAAATGGAGGAAGAGGAGCAGCGGATGTTCACCTTCCTTCACGATCTCGGGCTGGCCATCGAGAACGAACCCTCGCCCACCATGCTCTCCCGCATCATCGTCGATGGCATCGACAAAGTGGTCAACGCCCGCGGTGGTGCCATCTATCTTCTGGGTGCGGACAATTCCTTCCTGTTGCCATCCTACATTTCGGAAGACTGCCCACCACTCATCGGCATTCCCGTGGAGGTGCGCAAAAAAGCCGAGCGCGATCCGCGTGCACTCGAAAGCCATCTGCGGCTTTCGCGAGTCACCGTGGACGAGGGAATTCTCGGCTATTGCCTTGCCGTGGGCGAACCGATCCATGTGCGGGACGTAAAAAGCCACCCGTCGTTCAGGGATGCATTCACCCGCTACACCGACGACGTCTCGGCGCTGCTTTCGCCGTTGTGCCATGCTGGCAGGGATCTCGGCGTGCTGGTGGTGGCCAGACGTCATCAGGATGGATTTTTCTCGCAGAACGACCTGGCGGTATTCCGTTCGGCCGCCGAGCAATCCTCGTTTGCCATCGGCAACGCCCGTATCTATCGCGAGGCGCATGAAAAGCGAGCTATGGAAGGCGAGCTCCAGAATGCCCGCGAGGTGCAGCGCATCCTGCTGCCTCAGCAGGACCCGGTGGTCCCGGGTTTCCGCATCAGCGGCACCAACGTGCCGGCCCGCATCATCAGCGGTGATTATTACGATTACCTGGAGTTGGGAGAGGGGAAATTCGGCATCGTCATCGCCGATGTTTCAGGCAAGGGCCTGCCAGCTGGATTGCTCATGGCCATGTGTCGCAGCGCGCTGCGTTCGGTGGCCCCCGGCCGCACCTCGCCTTCCGAGGTGCTTGCCGCCGTGAACCGCCAGCTTTTCCCGGATATCCGCGAGGACATGTTCATCAGCATGGCATACGCCATTCTCGATCCGGGCAGCGGTCGCCTGACCATCGCGCGTGCAGGCCACGATCCGGCGCTGCTTTTTCGCCGGGATTCGGGAAACGTGGAACTCCTGCGCTCGCCCGGCCTCGCCCTTGGGGTGGATGGCGGTGCCGTTTTCGAGCGCGTCACCAAGGACCAGGAAATCGAGCTGCATCCCGGTGATTGCGTCTTGTTTCACACCGATGGCGTGCGTGAGGCGGTGGATTCCCGGGACGAGGAGTTCGGCATGGAGCGAATGTGCGAGGTTTTCCGCATGGCGGCCCCGCTTGGCTCCGAGGCCGTGCTTTCACACATGCAGGATGAACTCCGCCAATTCACCGGGAACGGCACCCAAATGGACGACATCACTCTTGTCTCCATCGAAAAGAAAAGATAGCTGCCCATATGAATATCCTTGTCACCGGCGGGGCAGGCTTTAACGGCTCCAATCTCGTTCACTATCTGCTCACCGAAGCTGCCGCTGTGACCTTGGTGCACACATCGCCAAGGTCGTCACCCTCGACAAGCTGATATACGCAGGAAACCGCTCCAGCCTCGCCGATCCCGATTCGGATCAAAGAGATGATCTTTGCAGAAACAAGGTTTCAAAGAACACCTTGGCTGTTAGATCATCGCCAACGGCGGTGGCATGGCTGCCGTCCGGCATGAACAGGCGCGCGCCGCGACCGGCGGAGACCTCGCTCTCCCATGCATCGCCGACTGGCACCACGGTGAGACCACCAGCGGCTTGGGCAGCGACGCGGTATCCTTCCCGCAAACGATGGTTCATCGCGTGAAAGTCATCATTACCCGGATAAAACTCGTCGCCATCGCGGCGCCCCCATGTCTGATAGAGCACGGGAACCGCTCCGACGGCGCGCGCTTCATCTGCCAGCTTGCTGACGTTGGGAAACATCGCATGGATCCGCTTGATGGCCTGTGAGGGAATGCGGCTTTGTTCCTGAATCACCACCACATCCCAGTTGCCCTCGCGGATTTTGCGCAGCGTTTCCTCATTTTGCACATGCTGTTCCAGCGACCATCCGCTGTTTGTGATCTGGCTGACACGGACATCCTTGCCATTTCGCGCAGCGATCCGACGGAGTTTTTTGGGAATCTCGAAACTATAACTATTGCCGATGAACAAGACCGAGGACGGCGGCGCTTTCCCACCGCTGCGGGATGCCATCTCCTGACGGGCCGACTTGCGGCCAGCCGCACAGCTCGCGAGGAAAAGCACCGCCGCGATGGCTAACAGAATCTGGGTAAATGAGAGGTTCAAGCGCGTGGGTGGGCTGAGTCGTAGGCTTGCTTGAGGCGTTCCTTGGTGACGTGGGTGTAGATCTGGGTGGTCGAGAGCGAGGCGTGGCCGAGCAGCGCCTGCACGCTGCGCAGGTCCGCCCCGGCATCCAGCAGGTGGGTGGCAAAGCTGTGCCGCAGCTTGTGCGGGCTGATGGCAAACGGGATGCCGCTGTGTTTCAAGTATTTCCTCAACAGCAAATCCACCGCCTGCTGGGTGATGCGAGTGCCGCGCTTGCTCAGGAACAAGGCTCCGGAGGTGACGGCCGCTTCCTGCCGGTAGCGCTGGATGGCGCTCACCGCCGGTCCGCCCACCGGAACAATGCGCTCCTTGGCGCCCTTGCCGCGCACTTTCACCGTATCGCCGATGAAATCCACGTCCTTCACATCCAGCGCCAGCAATTCGGAAATCCGCAGCCCGCAGGAGTAAAACAATTCGAGAATCGCCACATCGCGCAGTGGCAGCCATGGCGGCGATTTCTTGTCCACCGGCAGACGCAGCGGCATTCCCAGCAGTTCGTCAATTTGCGCGATGCTCAGGACCACCGGCAGGCCGCGCTCGGGTTTCGGCAACTGGACTTCCGCCACCGGGCTGCGGCCCATGCCGCGGCGCAGGACGAGGAATTTGTAAAACGAGCGAAGCGCCGCGAAGCGCAGCCTGATGGTCGCCCGCTTGAGCCCTTGTTTCATCAGCGCGAAAAGGTAATCGCGGAAATCATCGGCCGTTTCATTGCGCCAACCCGCGAAGGAATCGCCGCGCCAGTTGCAGTAGGCGGCCAGCGCGTCGCGGTAATTCACCAGCGTCCGGGGCGAGGCACTCCGCTCGGTGTCCATGAAATCAAAAAACGCGCTCTCGTCCGCATCCGTCATTGTGCGACCAACCTATGGTTCTGGCCATAAGTCTCCAAGGGAAATTGTGACCTGTCTCACCGGATAATTCGTGATTGTTCTCCGCTCCGATGCCATGTTTGCTTTGCTCGGCATGAAATCATTGAAACTTGTCCTCCTCCCCTTGGTTGCCCTTCTGCTTGCCTCCTGCTACGAGACCAAACAGGAAATCACGCTCAACCCGGATGGCACCGGCAAGATGCGTCTCGAAAGCAGCTTCCAGAACGTCAACATTGGCAATCAGGACGCCAGTCCCGAGGAGGCCCTGCAGGCCGCGGTTGGCAGGATCGTCAACGACTCCAAGGGCGTGGATGTCTGGGATGACGTGTCCTTCAAACAACTCGACGATGGCAGGATTCATTTCGCCGGAACCGCTTATTTCAAGAAAATCGAGGCGGTGGAGATCCCTAATCTGGGCATGTTCGACTTCAAGTGAACTCATGACTCCGCGGGCAAGGGCAATCTCTCCCTGACCATGAAAAAGTCCGACAATCCCGAAGAAAAGGAAAAGAAACAGCAGCCAACATTGACCGCTGATGAAAAGGCCAAAAAAATCAAGGAGGAGCGTGCCAAATTCCAACAGACCAAGCCGATGATGTCGGCGATGCTCGGCGGCCTCAGGCAGACCGTGGATTTCCGCCTTCCGGGCAACATTGTGGCGAGTTCCAATTTCAAACGCAGTCCGCTGGGAACGCTCGGTCTCATCTTCGAGGGCGGCAAGATGATCGAGGCGATCGACAAACTCATGGCCGATGACGAGTGGCTCGGCAAAAACGGATTCGACCCGCAGAGCGCCCCGGAGATGGATGATGAATTCTGCGGTCTGATCTTCGGAGAGAAGGCTCCGGTTTCGGCATCTGTCACTGGCGCGAACCAGCCTTTGTTCGACTACGCGGTTGAAACCACCGCCGCCCGCAAAGGCACGGAGGCGCTTCAGAAAAAACTCGGCCTTGTGTCCATCGCAGCGCCGGCCCAGGGCGGCCAGATCAAGTCCATCAAGGTCGTCGGCGCACGCATCGCCCGCGAGATGGACAAGAAACTCGACCTCCGCCCCTTCCATCAGGAGGCGGGCTACACGCTTGCCGTGTTTGTCGAGTTTCCCGGCAGCATCCTCGACATCACCGACAAGAGCGTGATCGAAAGCGCCTTAGCCGGTGACGGCAGCAGCCTCATCAAGGGCAATCGCGATTGGGACCGTCGCCTGGGTTTTCCGAAACTCTCGGCCGACCAGGCATCGGCGATTTTCGATGTGGAATTGAAAATGCCGCCGCCCGGCGTGCAGGGCATCAAGGAGATTTCCGGCCTGCTTCAATACCGAGTGTCCATGGCGACCAAGGAAACGGACCTCGGCCAGATGGAACTCAAGACCGGTTCCAAATCCGGCGAACTCGGTGCCAGCATCGAGGCAATCAAGGATGGCTGGAAAGACGGCACCAAGGAACTCGAACTCAAGCTCAAGCTGAAACCCACCGATCTCAAAGCCGTGCATCTCGTCGAGAACGGCGTCAGAAGCGAACTCAAGAGAAGCGGCTACAGCGGAAGCGACAATACCACTGTGTTCACCTTCCAGATCGATGGAGAACTGCCGGAAAAGGCCTCCTTGATCGTCGAAACCTACGATAAGATCCAGACCTTCGACGCACCCTTCACCCTCGAAAACCTCTCGTTGCTCGGTGAACCCATCGGGCCGGGCGCTTGAAACGCCGACCTTGCAAATGAGAGATTGCATCCTCTCTCCATGTAACAATCATTCCGCTCGCACACAATGAAACGCCGCTCACTTCTCACCATGATCCCCGCCGCCTCCGCCTTGCTCGCACTTCGCTCCAAGGGTGCTCCCATTCCCCAGGCAGCCCTCACGACCGCTGGCTTCGGCATTTCCATTCAGTGTTGGTCCTTCAGGGAATTTTCCTTGTTCCAGGCTATTGAAATGGCCGCCGTCGCGGGTGCGGGAGGTGTGGAAGTTTTTCCCGGCCAGAAACTCGGCGGCGATCATGGCGATGCGATATTCGGCCCGGATCTGCCGGATGAAAAAATCCAGGCTGTGATCGAACATCTTAAAAAGCACAATCTTGTCGCCTACAACTTCGGTGTCACCCCGATCTCCAAAGACGAAAAAGAAGCCCGCAAGATTTTCGAGTTGGCTAAAAAGACGGGGCTCTACGGCGTCAGCACTGAGAGCATCGAGGCCATCGATACAATCGAAAAACTCGCCGGGGAATATGACATCAAGGTCTGCTTCCACAATCATCCCAAAAAACCGATGTATGACATGTGGAACCCTGATTTCGTTTATGACGCCGTCAAGGACCGCCATGCAAACGTCGGCTTCTGCGCCGACATCGGCCACTGGGCTACCTCAGGGCTCGATCCGCTCGAAGTGATCAAAAAAATCGCGCCTCGCGTGCATGCCTTCCACATGAAGGACCGCGAATCGATCGAGAAATGGTCGCACGACCGCCCCTTCGGCACGGGTGTGATCGACAACATTGCGATTCTTGATGAAGTCCGCAAACACGGCTTTGCCGGCAACGTCTCAATCGAATACGAGCACAACTGGAAAACCAGCCTTCCTGAAATCGCCCAGTGCGTCGGTTATCTGCGCGCTTATTCGCGGATCAAAGCCTGAGCTTGCGGCTTTGTAATGCGACATCGCCCATGCGAGACGTCCGTATCAGCTGTCACCAGGAAATCGACGGCAAGACAAGTGGCGCGGGCGCATCTCCAGCCGCCCGGCTTCGTATTTTCATGGACTCCAGACTGGCACGGTTTGCGCCTCTCTAGCTCATGGATACGGTTCAGATTTCGAGTTGCGGGCGTCCGGGTTCCGGCCAGTCGATGTGAAAGAACTTGCCGCGCGGTTGGTCAGTGCGCTCGTAGGTATGCGCGCCGAAGTAGTCGCGCTGCCCTTGCAGCAGGTTGGCGGGAAGTTTCTCGCTACGATATCCATCGTAGTAGGAAAGCGCGCTGCCCATGCACGGGGCGGGCACGCCTTGCAACGCGGCGGTGGCAACCACCTTGCGCCATTGCGGCTGGAGTTTCTCAACCTCGCCTTGGAAGTAAGGATCGAGCAGCAGGTTGGCGAGCTTGCCGTCGCGTTCGAAAGCCTCGGTGATCTTCTGCAGGAAGACGGCGCGGATGATGCAGCCGCCGCGGAAAATCTGCGCGATTTTTCCAAAGTCGAGTGTCCATCCGTATTCCTTCTGGGCCTCGCGCATGAGTTGGAACCCTTGGGCGTAAGAACAAATTTTAGAGCAATAGAGCGCGGCGTGAATGGCATCGATGAGTTCTTCCTTGTCGCCGGTGTAGCGGCTGTCCGGGCCTGTGAGAATTTTGCTTGCCGCCACGCGCTCGTCCTTGACTGCAGAAATGCAGCGGGCGAACACGGCCTCGGCCACAGTGGGGGCGGGCACGCCCATATCCAGCGCGCTCACACTGGTCCATTTGCCGGTGCCTTTCTGGCCGGCGGTATCGAGGATCAAATCCACAAGGTCGCCGCCGGTCATAGGGTCTTTCTGGGCAAGCACTTCACCGGTGATTTCGATCAGGAAACTATCGAGCACGCCAGTATTCCATTTTTTGAAAACCGCGGCAATTTCCGCAGCAGACATGCCGAGCAACTTGCGCATCAAGTCATAAGCCTCGCAGATCATCTGCATGTCGCCGTATTCGATGCCGTTGTGCACCATCTTTACATAGTGGCCCGCGCCGTCGGTGCCGATGTAAGTGGCGCAGGGCACGCCGCCAATGATCGGATTGCCGGGGGCCGCGCCCTTGAGCTCCTTGCCAGTCACGGGATCGACCTTCGCGGCGATCGCGTTCCAGACGGGTTCCAGATACTTGTAGGCCTCGGCATCTCCGCCGGGCATCACCGAGGGGCCGAATCGCGCGCCTTCCTCACCGCCGGAAACCCCGCTGCCGATGAATAGGAAACCTTTATCCTTTAACTCCTTCTCGCGGCGGATGGTGTCCGTCCACTTGGAATTGCCTCCGTCGATGATGATGTCGCCGGGTTCGAAGACTATTGTGAGAGAGTCGATCACTGCGTCGGTGGCCTTGCCGGCCTGCACCATGATCACCGCGCGGCGCGGGCGCTTCAGACTGGCGGCGAATTCTTCCAACGTGGGGAAACCGACAAGTCCGCCGGGCGTGTCCGGGTTTTCTGCGACGAAACTCTCCATGGTGGAGGCGGTGCGGTTGTAAACCGAGATGCGGAAGCCGTGGTCGGCAATGTTGAGTGCAAGGTTCTGCCCCATGACCGCAAGGCCAATGAGTCCGATGTCCGAGAGTGGTTCGTTCATGATGTTACTGGGGTGTGCGTTCGGGATTTGGAAAAAAAGAGTTAACCACGAAATGCACGAAAGACACTAAAGGTTGGATAAGTGAAGCATGCCTCATCGACCGAAGGTCATCTCATTCCGTGAAATTCGTGTCTTTCGTGGTTTCAATCTTGAGTTTTGAATTATCTAACAACTCGCGCGCCGCCGCCACCCATGACTTTTTCGACCTCCTTGCGGGTGGCCATCGAGGTGTCGCCGGGGGTGGTGGAGGCCAGCGCGCCGTGGGCGGCACCATAATCGACGGCCTTTTGCGCGTCGTTGAATTCGAGGAATCCGAACTGCACGCCAGAGGCAAATGAGTCGCCGCCGCCGACGCGGTCCATGATTTCAAGGTCGGGATACTTGCGGGATTCGTGGAACTGCCCGCCGTGCCAGAGGATCGCCGACCAGTCGTTGACGGTGGCGGTTTTCACTCCACGCAGGGTGGTGGCGGCGACTTTGAAGTTGGGGAATGCTTTGACCGCGGTTTCGATCATCGTTTTGAAGGCATCGATCTCGATGTGGGAAATGTTATGATCCACGCCCTCGACCTCAAAGCCGAGCGAGGCGGTGAAGTCTTCTTCATTGCCGATCATGACATCGACGTATTTGGCGATCTCGCGGTTCACTTCCTGCGCCTTGGCGAGGCCGCCGATGGTCTTCCACAGCGATGGGCGGTAGTTGAGGTCGTAGGAAACGATGGTGCCGTAATGGTTAGCGGCTTTCACTGCCTCCACGGTGAGCGCTGCAGTGGTTTCTGATAGAGCGGCGAAGATGCCGCCGGTGTGGAACCAGCGCACGCCGAGCTTGCCGAAAATGTGATCCCAGTCGATGTCACCGGGCTTGAGTTGCGAGGCAGCAGTGTTGCCCCGGTCCGGATTGCCCACCGCGCCGCGGATGCCGAAGCCACGCTCGGTGAAGTTGAGGCCATTTCGAACCGAGCGGCCGATGCCGTCATCGGCGCGCCACTGGATGAAGTCGGTGGCCACGCCGCCCTGCATGATGAAGTCTTCGACGAGATGGCCCACCTCGTTATCGACAAACGCGCTGACCACGGCGGTCTTGAGGCCGAAGCATTTGCGCAGTCCGCGAGAGGTGTTGTATTCGCCACCGCCTTCCCAGACTTGGAATTGGCGCGCTGTGCGGATCCGGCCTTCGCCTGGATCGAGACGGAGCATCACTTCACCCAGGGAAATCTGGTCGAAGGTGCATTCGGATTTTGGTTTGAGGGTCAGTGGCATGGTGATAGGGGATTGGTTGGAGGAGTTTTCAGACATGTCGGACCAGTCTGACTCGTAAGACTATTTATTCAGCTACTTTGAAATCAGAAACCTTCCAGCGGGCCTTGCGGGCTTCCTTAGCGAGCTCGCTGAATGCTTGGATCTCGGCTTCGGAAAAGAGGAGTCCGCCGTTTTTGGCGCAGCGGGCGGCTGCTTGGGCTTCGACCTGGCCGGGGAGCAAGCAGTTATCATTACCGTGTCCGAGGATGTCTTCGATCACTACTTTGACGTTGTCACTCTGGCTGCGCCCTTTGGCGAAATCACCGGCGTTCATCGCGTCCGGATGCCAGACTTGGAAGAAGAAGCAGCAGGTGCCCTTGTCGTCGCCAACCTTGTCCCAACGGTTCCTAATGGTGGGCAGCGAGCCGCCGATGAAACCGCCGATGATTTCATTCATCAATGCGAGGCCGTATCCTTTGTGCGCACCGAATGGCACGAGAAACTTCGCCGCATTCGGATCGGTGGTCGGCTGGCCGTTTTCATCGACCGCCGCGCCGGGCGGCAGTTCCTTGCCTTCGCGGGCAAGTTGTTGCACGCGGCCCATGGCAACCACTGAGGTGGCCCAGTCGATAACGATCGGGTAACCGATAGCATCGGTGGTGGGGAAACCCCACGAATGCGGGTTGGTTCCGAGGGTGGGGAATTTGCCGCCGAAGGGCACGACTTCCGCGAGCGCGGCGGTGCAATTGGTGTAGGCAATGTAACCGCGGCGTGCGGCTTCCATGACATAACCGCCCCCCCAGAGATAATGGAATGCGTTGTCCACGGAAACCATGCCCACCCCGTATCTGTCAGCCAGTTTGATGGCGGTCTCGATGGCTGCGTAGCCGGTGGCTTGACCAAGTTTCTTGTTGGCATTCCAAACTTCCGCGCCTTTGAAGCGGGTTTTGATTTTTTCGATCTTGGCTCTCGGCACGCATCCGCCGGCGGCGGAGCCGAACAAGTGATCGAGGTGCAGCGCCTTGAGCGCGTTGTGCGTGCGGATGCCGTGGCGGCTGGCCTCAGCGCAGAAGCGCGCCCCATCGGCTGCTTCGGATTTTTTATATCCGCGCGCGCGGTAAACCGAGGCGACCAGTTCGTTGTGCTGGTCTTCGGGAACGACGTAGAAGGTTTCGGACATGGGATTTCCTTGTTAGATAAGCGCTTCAGGCGGTGGCGCGTCATTCACCTGAGCAAGCGGTTTCTCTCCGCGCAGCAGGTGTAGCAGGTTTTGAGCGGCCATCATAGCCTGGCGCTGGACGCTTTCATAAGTGCGCGAGCCGATGTGCGGAGTGATGATGCAGTTCTTCGCCTTGAGCAGCGAATGATCGGCAGGTGGAGGTTCCTCGTCGAGCACGTCGGCACCGTAGCCGCCCACCTTGCCGCTTTCCAGGGCGGCGGCGAGATCCGCAGTATTAACCACTTCACCACGACTGCAGTTGAGGAGGATCACGCCGTCCTTCATGGTAGCAATGGTTTCCGCGCGGACCATTTCTCGCGTTTCCGGTGTAAGATTGGTGTGCAGTGAAATGATGTCGGATTTGATGAAAATTTCCGCCATGTCGGCTGCGCGGGCAATATCATGAATGGACGCAAAAACCTCATCCCAATAGACATCGTAGGCAATCACCGTCATGCCAAAAGCCTTGGCGCGCGTGGCGACTTCCTTGCCGATGCGGCCGAGACCGACGATGCCGATGGTTTTTCCCATGATCTCATGGCCGGTGAGGCGCTTCCAATTGCCGGAGCGGGTGAAATTGACTTCCTCGACGAGTTGGCGGTAAAGCGCCAGCAGTAGCGCAAAGGTGTGCTCGGCCACCGTGGTGTGGTTGACTCCGGGGCAGAAGGAGAGGGGAATGCCCATCTCGGTGGCGGCTTTCACATCGATCTTGTCCACGCCGATGCCGTATTTGCTGAGGATTTTCAGACGAGGTGCCGCTTTTTTCAATACCGCGTGTGATATCACATCGTCGCCGCAGAGGATGGCGTCGAAGTCACCGACCAATTCCAGCATTTGTTCTTCAGAAAGCGGACCGCGTTGACAGGCGATTTCGATGCCGGTGCATTCCAGGAGCGCGTGATGGGGGCCGGCGATGTCCTGGTAGGAAGTGGTGGTGAGCAGAACGCGAACGGGTTTCATGGCATCAATTGGATAAGTCGGAGCCGAAAAAAAATCCTACCGCTGTGACCGTTGAGCACGCGCGAGACCGTCCAGCGCGAGATGCCGAGATGGCGCGCAAGTGCAGCGGTGGTGTTGGGCGGATCTTGAGGCATATGCGTTTCTAAACGCCGAGAGTGACACGCTTGAACCGCCATGCCAACACGAGTTTGTTTGGCGGTCGGATGAATCAGGACACGCCTCCGGCCGTGGTCGGTGCGGTAACAGCAGGGCGTCACCCGGGAATTCCATCCCGTCAGGATATTTGGTTGGCCGTTCCGCTCGCTGCGGCTTAGACCCTCCGCTTCAGCACATAGATCATCTGCCTTGCAAACAGTGAGGGCCAGATCCGCCACAGGCCCGTAAAGCCGTTTTGTCCGGTGTAGGACACCACTTGGAACCCACAGTATTCCGCCCAGTGGTGGAAATCGCGCACGGTCCAATGCCGCAAATGCTCTTTGATATGATAGACAATCGCGGTCACTGGCATTCTGCCGCCGAGAGCCAGACGCAGACGGTTGACGATGAAGCCCAGATTGGGAATCGTGATGTAAAAGACAGTGGCACGGGTCTTGAGAAATTCCGTCATCAACCGTTCTGGCTCAGGCAGGTGTTCGATCAACTCCATCGCCACGATGACGTCCACTTCATAAAATGCTCCGAGATTCGGATTGTTGAGATCGCAGGTGACTTCGCCATTGAGCCCCTTCTCACGCAGCTTTTCAATGGCTGTCATCGACCCGTCGATGCCGATCAAACGAAGTCCGGGTTTATTTTCATATGCATACTCCAGAAACGCCCCGTCGCCACATCCGACATCGAGCACAGTGCACCCGTCCGGCAAGTGCTTTGTCACCCACACAAATCGGTATTTCGGCTCTTGCCGGCCACGCTGGTCCCAGTAGTCGTCGTAGTCAGCGAACTCCCTGAGTGGCATAGGATCGAGAAAAATCTCGCCGAAGATTTGTCGCAGCTTGCGGGTCATTCCGTTAGATATTCAGACTTTTTCTCATCGCCTTCCAGACTTTCGCCGACAGCCACAAGACTCCATCCACCAATCCATTGATATAGGGATCTCGAAACAAGGTGACCCCATAAGCCCGGCGAATCGCCCGCGATTCAATGAATTGCTTTTCCGCCGCAAGGATTTGCTCCATGTTGCGACCTGGGCCCAAGTGACGTTGAGAGAGATTTCCGCCGTGCATACGGAAATCAGCCACCGTCACCGGCACGTGTTGGAACTTCATTCCCGCCGCATCCAGCCGTGCGTAGAACTCGCCGTCCATCACATAGCGAAAATCATTTCTCAGTCGGTGGCCTCTATCGATTACCGTCGCGCTCCGGTAAAACGCCGCAGTCGAACCGATGAAACAATGATGGTGCACATGCACGAAGCGCGACCACGGCAACGATTTGACATGCCGCAGGAAAGAGCCGCCTTCATCCACGAAGTCCCAGTCGCCATAGACCACATCTGCCGCGCAATTCTCTAACAGTGGAAGAATCGCCTCCAGCGCGCCGGGCTTCAGGCGATCATCTGCGTTGAGCCACATCACCCATTCGCCTTTCGCCCGCTCAAAACCCTTGTTGATGGCATCGCTCATCCCACCGTCGGGCTCTTGGAGCCACGTTGCATGTGGAAATCGCGCCGCCACCTCCGCGCTGTCATCGGTCGAGCCGCCGTCGATGATGAGATGTTCGAGCGTGATACCCAAGGAGCGCTGGCGTCCCGCCCGCGGGTCTTCAGATGCTGAGATGTCATCTGCTTGCCTCGCCACGCTTTCCAGGCAGTCGCCCAGAAATCTGCCGTAATTAAGCGATGGGGTGATCAGGGTGAGGTGCATGGATATAGGTAGTTCGGCACAGCGGGAGCCAGATAGGAGGGCTAGCATCCACGATCCATCATCCCCACCACCGTTTCAGCTACTTTGTCTGCGTGAAGCCGTTGGCTCCAGATCTGCGAAATTTCCGCCGCATCGCGTTCGCCATTCTGCCACGCATCCAACTCGGCCAGCAGTGACTCTACATGCCCGGCAGTATTGTCGAGATCAGTCAACTGACCGGATTTTTCCGAGGCAAACCACTCAAAGCTAGGCATAGTGACCAGTCGCCCCGCCACCACCGAACATCCCGAACAAAGCGCCTCCGCCGCCGCAATGCCGAAGCTCTCGTAGGCCGATGGACTGTAGAAAATTTGAGAATCCCGTAACAGTGCCGCCAGTTCTTCTCGGTTCATCATCCCCATGATGCGGATCCGTTTGCGCAGCCCGGGAGTTTTTGAAGCATGCCATATTTCCATCTCCGGTGTCGCACGCCCTGCAACTACCACTGTCACCGTAGGATCATCTAACAGCAGTTGGTCCATCACCTCCATCAGCAACCAAGTTCGTTTCTGGATGTGATCCTGCCAGCGGCCGACACACACCACTTGCCGTTGTTTGCCCAATATGGATGACAGGCTTCTAGCTTGTCCCGGACTACGGCCATCTTGCCTGCAGGATGCTGATGGCATCGTTGAATCCAAGCTGGAAGTCCTAGCTCGTAAACAGCCAGGAAGGCTGTTCTCCGCCACTTCGAACATCGACTCCACTGAGTGGGGCAGAAGCTTCACCCTACTTGCCAATTCTTCGCCTTCATAAACCCAACACAAGCGGCGATACCTTTCCACCGCAACGGGAGACACGCAGGCGATCACATTTCCCTGGCTCAAATGCCGGCTACGGAGAGCATCGCTCAATAGCAATTCTACCGTTATCCCGCGGATGGCGAGCTTCAGAAAACGAATCCATGCCCGAGCGTTCCGACCCTGCCCTCCATAGATCCACTGTGCCTGTAACCAATCGCACCAACCCACCCGCGGGCTGACCATGCCAGCGCTGTCCTGATTCAGGATCAAAAAAACACCCGCCGAGCGGATTGCTGCGGCAACTTTGCTAAACTTAGGACGCCCCCATGCATACAGTACGAGGCCGTCGAGTTGTTGCAATCTCCACCACTCCGATGATTCAAGGTTATGGTAATCCGTGCGGATCAAGTCCGCCTCATCCTCGAGCTTTCGCTCGCCAGGCATGACTGCACGGCTCTCAATGCCGATGGCCTGCAATCCCCGGCACAATAATCCGCTGTCCCGAGCGAAAAAATCAGCCCCCCCTCCAAAAGCCACAGGCGTGCAAGTGTAAATGCGCATTGGAGGGTTGGAAAGAAACGCTGAAATGCTGATAATAGATTAAGATAACTAAAGTGAGGAAACAAGAGCGGATATCTGCATTTAGGATCTCAGTTTTTCAGTATTCAACTTCAACCATCCACCCCATCCCAGAAGCGCGAAGAACAGATACATCAGTCCGAATCGATGCCTCATAATCCCCAAATCAAGTTGGCCACCGATCCAACTGGAAAGCAGCACAGCGCCGAGCATCGGCGCAAGCGTGACCAGTGTGCAGGCTCGGAAAAACGCAACCGTCGAGTCCGTGCGGTCCTGCATGAGCAGCCACAACGATGCCGCCATTGCCGATAGAATGGATGTGGTGATGATCATCGTGCTCGCCCATGGCATCGCGTGATCCATGGTGGCGATCTTGTTCCTTGAACCAATCGGCGAGAAACCCGCAGGGTCATGTAAATAAAACGGCAAGATAATTGCAACAGTCGTAAGAATGGCAATGGAACTGATCAGAACTGCCTTGCGAAATTCCACCAAACGCCACAATGCTGCGCCGAAGAGCGGATACAATAGCAAGAAATTCGCACGGGATGCGAGAGCCACTCCCACAAGCAGGCATGCTGTCCACCGCTGCCAAGCCGGAGAGGTGGCATTCTCCCACGTTGTCAGTGCTAACATGAATATCAGTGCGACAAATATCCCGTTCGCTATCAAATCCCCGCCTGAAACAAATTAATGCTGGACAGCCATTGACAAGACCATTGGCACAGCTAACAACCAAAGGGCAGTAGCCTTGTTTTTGTGAAACATGGCCGCCGTGAACAAAAAGAGGGACAGCCAAAATACATTCTGATAACCACTGTTTCCAAGCGCCACAAACGGTGCCGCAAGCAGAATGGAACCCGGCATGACAGACAAAGGACCGGCGATTCTATTGGATGGATAATAGGGAGTCTCGCCACCTGCCAAACGGGTCACAGCCATTTCCAGTCCTTCATCACGGTCACTGCTTTTCCCCGGTCCACGGCTATCTTCGAAGGGATGGAGCAACACAAAACCGGCGGCCATCATCGTGATGGCCAGCACCGCGATACTGCGGAAATGACGATTCAACCACGGGGCGATGCGACGTGTCAGATATGCCGTTATAAAAACCACTGCGATGACCACCCCGACATAAGCGGACACACCGGACATGCCTGTGTATTTCTGGATTAAGCCTGTCGAGGGAAATGCCAGCAACAACGCCAAGATCCAAGGATCGCGGGCAGAAGGCGTGCCATGATCTGATTCAGTATTAGTCATACTTGTCATCTAATCCGTGGAATAGCTTGAAGCGCAGCGATGGGATCTTCGATACCTATGCGATGCTTCCAGTAACAATCCATTCACAATCAACGGTCAGCGCATGCACTACAATTCCCACTCAACCTGGTCTGGTCTCACATCTGGCCTAGAACACGAATATCATCAAACCAAGCCCGCAAGAGACTCTCTTCATCGCTTCCGACCCAGCCGTTTCTGATCAGTGTTTGATAGCATGACTCCATCATCGACTGCAGCGAATCACCGATCTTCAACGGCAGGGCGGCCAATTCTTCACGCATCCTTTCATTGTTCTCATAACCTGGCAATTCATCGATGAAGTCCCGCTGCAAGTCATGATCGTTGCGCTCCTGCCAGACAGTGGGACCCTGATAAAGAATCCCCAGATCCATCGCCTGCAATACGCGCTGTGTGACGAAGCTCCGCCAGATATAAGTCATTCGGAAGCTGCACTTCGCGGGCAGGTAGAGCAGCGGAAATACGCATTGAAACGTGGTCGTATTCTGGCTGTTGAAGGGACACCATGATCCGTTCCGCAGCAGGACAGGTTCATGGGCGGTTTCGAAATGGAAGGGCAGGGGAAAGAGCATCCGATAGACTGCATCCACATCCGGGTCCGAATCTGCCAATCCTTGTTGGACCGGGCACTCATACTCGCCCTAGGCGCCGGCAGCTGGAACTTCGTCGCGGGCACGAGTGAGTGGCATGCCTCGCGGATAGATGAAGTTCTCACTGAAATATCGGTAGGCGTTCACCCATCCGTCCTTCTCAACCGGGCGACATCTGATCCGCTTTTCACGCGCAATCCAGAATTGTTGCATCGGATGGTTGTCGTCGTCGGTTTCCACAATCACCGTCGCCCCCGCCCGCATCGCCTCAAGGTAGGCGATGTTTTTGCGGGTATAGGATCGCTCCGGGCATATCCTTCCCAGCGCGAATCCGCTGTCGCGTTGTTGTTGCAGCGAGAGGAAACGGCATCCATCCAACCTGAAATCAGCGGGGCTTTTGCCATCGCCGGCCACAATGAAATCCCACCCATGCTCAATACTGCCAGCAGCAAGTTCATGCATGGCCGAGTTCGGCGGATTGATTGTGGTGACAACGAGTGAGGTGCGCATGGTGATGAATGATATTGACTTTAACCGAAAGCCGAGATTCCAACCACGAAAATCACGAATTACACGAAAGGTCCAAAGTCTGGGCGATGTCGTGGCAAGGCACGTTTTGGAGCAGCCGTTCACCCCCGTTCAGACTTTCATTTTTTGTGTTTTTCGTGAATTTAGTGGTTAGATATTGTGAGTGAGCTTAATGAATCACCGGCGACCGTCCCGTGATCCGGCGGAGGAAATAATGCAGAAGCACCGTAATCGAATTGCGGATCGCTCCCTGTGAGACTCTGGGCGAAGGCGCGCGATAGTGGATGGGGACTTCGATGAGTTTCTGCCTGCGTAGCAAATAGCGCAGTTCAGTCTGATGAAAATGCGCTTTTGAAAGCAGCGGGTATTCCACAATCTTGAGCAGGATCGGACGCCGGAACGCTTGGTAGCCGGAGGTCATGTCTGCGAGCTTTGCACCGAGCAGCACGCGCGCGAGGATGGTCCCGCCTTTGCTCAGCAGACGTCGGCGGAATGGCGAGTCCACCATCGAGCCGCCGTTGATGTAACGGCTGCCGAAGGCGCAATCGTTGCCTTCGTTCAAAGCCCGCAGGAAAGCAGGGATCGCGTGGGGATCGTGGGATAGCCCGCCATCCATCTCAATGATGATATCATGTCCGCCTTTCAAAGCCTCTCGGAATCCATTAAGGTATGCATCCACCACATTGCGGTTTTCCGGAATCCACCTGGTGAGGAATCGGGAATCCTGCTTTTCAAGTTCCCTGCAGCATTCAAGAGTGCGGTCCTTGGAGATCCCATCTACAATAAAATACACGGTGCCGCCTTCTATGGCATCCATCACGTCGCGCAGGGCCTTGGTCAGTTCCGGCAATTCCTGCTCCTCATTGGCGAGCGGAATGACGGCGGCCCAGTTGTCGGGATAGGTGGATGCCATGGGGGTGATGGGTAAAACTTTCTAGCGTAGGTCTATGCCCGTCGATACCAATGAAAAACATTCGACAGTTCATCCGCCCGACGCTCATAGAGCGCCGCCACATGCCTTGCAACGCGCCGGATTCAGAACCACGAACGAATGATGTCCAAATGCCGGCCCGCCGGGCTTGCGGTTAGGAAATTGTGCAGGTTCCAGCAAACAGGTACGCCGAAAAACAACAAATACCAGTCGCGCGCGGGCAGCTTGGCAATGATTTGAGAAATCTGTGCGAAGTCAAAAATCCTTTCAACGAAGGATTCAAGCCAGACTGAAGCCCTCGCGCCGCAGGTGTGAAAAATCATAGAACTCACAAGCCATAGGAACAGCCATCTTCCGTAATCGACTCCCAGCAAAAACAACGGTGAAATGAAAACCAGTTGTTGTAGCAACAGCGCGGTCACCCGGATGCGGGTTGCCATGGCAGGACGTCCTTCAAACTTGTTATCCCGGTCCGTGAACAAAACTACCAGAAAGAATGAAATGCTGAATACCATGATCCAAGCCATCGGTTGATAGAAACCGGAGCGCAACATGTAAAGACTCAATGAAAGCCCTTGTTCGGTCGTCCAACCTAGGGCCTCGATCGAGGCATCGGGTGTTGCGATGGCTGGATTTCCGGGATCAATGGTCTTCCAGAGGGGCATCCAGGAATCGTTTATCGCGTCCGCATGCGCCGGCGTGCCGTGGTAGATGACTGTTAGCAGGAAGCCGATCCCTGCCGGCAGCATACAGATGCCGCGGCGTATCCAGGCGAACGTGCCCTGTGGATCCGGATTTCCGCGATTCAAAAAAACAAGTCCGGCGAGTGCATAAAATACAAATGTCTCGTGGCAGAGAATGGCTATCCCTGCTAAGACGTTGAGAGTCGCCATGGCTGTGAAGCGGGGCAGGCGGCTCTGCTCCACACGGAGGCAGGCGAGCAGAAAAAGCAGACCGAGGCAGTCTTTCCGTATGATCGAGTCTTGGTAAGCAGGAATTCCCAACACGACACAAGACAGGACAAGAACCATCGGGAAAGTGTCGGTCACGCGGCGCAGGAGCCAGGCGCCCAGCACAAGATAGCTTGCGAGCGACGTGACTATGACCAGATGGTTGGCTTGGAAGCCCGTCGCACTGGAAACCAAACCGAACAATGTTCCAGGTAGCCCGCGCCGCACGAATCCGCCCGCATAATTGATCAACCATTCAGTGATCTGATAGCTGTCGTGCCCCCAGGATGGTGCTGCAAGCAATTGCAGTCCGATTGCACCGATCAAAAGACAGATCAATAGCCAGAAAGCGGCCGAGTGTTTGCGATGTGTCTGCAATCCAATGTTTATCTTTCAGCATTAACAATCAACCGCGCTTTCTGGCTGCAACGATGCCGACTCCTGTCACGCATTCGGACTGTGCGAGCAATTCGGGGCCGGCTGATTCACTTACCTGGCACGCCTCACCGATGACGGCCGTTCTCTCGATGGTCCACTCTTCGGAGAACCACGAAAGCAGGGTTGTTGGCGCGAATACGCGGTGAGCGTTGAACTCGATACGTTCGCTTCCTATCTGGGTGGATAGATATAGCATTCCACCTGGCGCGACCATCGTTTTCAGCTGTTTGATTCCTTTCAAATGCCCCGTAGGATCAAGTTTGTCACCATAGCGGCCGAGTCCAAAGTGTTCGATGGTGTGCAGGCAGGACAACGAATCAGTGCACTGAGTCCACTCCGCAGGGAGAGCCGCCATTAGGTCAAGTTGGTGAAATCTCACATTGGGGACAATTTGGGTTTGCGGCCGTATGTCAATCGCCTCCACCTCCCGGAATACAGCAAGACTTCCTATGAAACCATCCACGCGCGATCCCACATCAACATGACGGCGCGGGCAGATCTCATGAATCCAACGGGCGACAGTGAGATCTTGATAGAAATATGCGCCAAGCGCTCCGCTTGACTCATCCCACTCCCCAAGGATTGGCAGCTCACGCCCCCATGGCATCTCATCAGCTCCTGGCATTCTTCGGAAATCGGATCGATTGCGGACATAACACCGCCAATCGCAGGAAGCGCGGATCAACCGGTCGGGCCTGATGCCGGCATTTCGTAATAGGGCGCGTAACATTTTTCTGTTTCGGTTGCTGCTATTTCCACCTCTTCTCACCGATCGGTGCATGGATGTCCTTTGCATACCACCGATCCGGCATGATCACTTGTTGGTCCGGCTTGTCGCCAAGCCATGCGGCCCACCACGAATAACTGCTGTTGGCAATGATGTGATGGCCGGCAAGGCTCATCAGGTAAAGATCATGCAAAGGGTTGCTGGCGGCATCACCGGAATCGACAACCTCCGTGTCTTGTTCGCTGAAATTACTGCGGCACCATTCCGGATCGTCAGAGAAAATGAAAAAGCGCGCATCAGGAACCTGTGCGCGCATCCTCTCCATTGACTGGTGGTAGTAGCTTTCATCGCAGACCTGGAAGACCGGGATGCAAAGGTAATCGCCACGTCGCACGTGGACAGCTATGCTGTTGGGTTGGGTAATTCTTTCAATCACAGGCGGCGGGCAGGATGCCCGCGCCACCGTGGCCCGGGCATCCTGCCCGGAGTCCAGACCAAACGACTGCGCCAGTAGATATTTGATCTCATAAATGATCTCATCCGCCATACTCTCGAAATATAACGGCGATTGGAAATATCCCGAAATCACACATTCCGCCGGTGCATCAAGAAATTGCGGATTAAACGAATGATCGAGAGCATCCTCCTTGAGCACTGGCAGACCACTGTATTCCCAGTAATGTTTCCCGGTTAGCTTACGCAACGCGCGTGACGCAATCGATCCAGGCATTCCGCCCCGCGTCACATTCGCCTGGATGGGCAGCTTCAGTAAATGCGAAACTTCCGCCCAACCTTGACGATTATACCAGGAAGCCCCAAGCACTAGCGGAACGCCATGCTTCGCTGCCAGCACCCGTCCTAGCGCATATTGGAATAGGATATTGCCCGTCCTGCCGCGTAGTATGATGTGGAGCATGGGGGTAAATGCTGAGAAGCTGAGATAAGACGAAAATGGTAGAGCGGTCTCGCCGAGACCGCAGAGAATGAGTAGTGAATGTGTGATGCCAAGAGGAGTCGGAATGTCGGGCCTTGGGCTGTTCATTCTCGATCCATTCGCGTGCGGTTTCAGCAAAACCGCGCTACCCTTCGCATGCGGTTAGTATCAAAACCATGCTACCTGACAAACGGCCAATTCTCTGGGGCATCGACCAACCCGGCGCGAACGGGGTTCATCCTTATGTAATCCGCCTTCTCGACAGCAGATTCGATACTTCTCAGGCGATGATCAAAAAAATCCCGCTGCCATTGGATGGAATGGGATTTGGCAATCCATCGCTTCCAAGACGAGATGCATTTCTTCATGAAGAATGAACTGGGAAAACTCACAATGCCATGCAGATGATCAGGCATTGCGAGAATCAAACGCCATTGCCATTCTCCTCGTTCTTCGCGGAATTCAATGGTCTCGATCAATGCCGCCCAGACGTTCTGATTGGCAAGTTGATTCGTTCCTCGGGGGAGGCAGTTGATGGTGACAAAAAAGGCCTCTTGAGTCGGATCAATCCAAATCGGTGGATCGTGTGGCAAATGTTTCCGACGGAAATCCATGGGTTCAATGGTAGCGCGGTCTCGCTGAGACCGCAGAGAATGGAACGCGAATGGGAGATGCCAAGAGAAGCCGGAACGTCGTGTCTTGGGCTGTTCATTCTCCATCCATTCGCATGCGGTTTCAGCGAAACCGCGCTACCGAGAATGGAACGCGAATGGGGGATGCCAAGAGAAGCCGGAACGTCGTGCCTTGGTCTGTTCATTCTCGATCCATTCGCATGCGGTTTCAGCGAAACCGCGCTACCGAGAATGGAACGCGAATGGGTGATTCCAAGAGAAGCCGGAACGTCGTGCCTTGGGCTGTTCATTCGCCCCGCATTCGCATGCGGTTTCAGCGAAACCGCGCTACCTTGCTTTTAGATTTTCACATCGTGAAACACCGATAGCATCCGCTTTGCCACTTTTTCTGCGGCATAAGTTTCTCTGAGTTTCAAGCCGCAGGCCCGCACTTCTCCCGGCGACATGGCCATTACTTCATCCATCGCGGCGAATAGCGAATCTGGGTTGTCGAGGGTGAATCCTCCCTTGCTGGTTGCCACAGACAGCACCTCCTCCACGGAGGTGCCCTTCACATAGCATACCGGCGTTCCCAGATAGTAGGCCTCCAACGCGGGCAAACCGAAGCCTTCGATTTCGGAAGGAAGGATCAATGCGTGGGCACCGCGATAAGCATCCTGAAGCAATGCATCATCGAGAAAAGGCCGCCCGACCAAGCTGCTGGAGGTTGCCAACAGGGTTTTCACCTCATCGGGAAGCATCCCGACGAGATGCAGCATCGGCATTCGGCGTCCGGACTGCTCGGCTTCATGCCACCACTGGATCAGTTGCGCGCTTCGCTTGTGTGGTTCGCGTGACGAGAGATGGATAAAATAGCCTCCCTTGCCATTGTCAGCGGGCTGCGGGATCGATTCATACTGGCATGGTTCATAGGTCACTGTAATCGCCTTGGGAGGAAGTTGGTGGCGTGCCATGAATGCCACGATCTGCTTTTTCGACGATTCAGAGACCGTCAGGATGCGGTCAGCCTGGCGCAGTGTGTGGCGCAGCAGCATCGCCCAGTAGGCGTATTCCCGGGGCTTGCGCCATTGGGGATAGACGTCCGCATAGTGCTGAATGATCGTGTCATGGATAGTCACTACCGAGGGATGGCAGAACCAATGAGTCAGTGGCAGGTATCCCTTGGGAAAATAGTATAAGTCCGGATTGATATCGCTGGACTGAAACAGCGGATGCAGGTGGTCGGTAAGCACGCGCACTGCCTTGTGACGTGTGCCCCAGGGAAGCTGGCGGACGCCCCCGCTGCCTGGTGGCGGTTGCTGCGAGGTTTTCGAAACGACTGCTTGTATCTTCACCCCGCCGGTATGAACCAAAGCCGAGATGACCACCTGTGACATCCGTGAGATACCGAAGCTGCGGTCATAACCTGGATTCTGGTCGGCGAGATAGATAGATATTGAGATTGGAGATTGGAGATTGGGGATTGGGGATTCAGGAAGCGCTATTCCGCCGACAGCGGATGCGGAAACGGCAGGGCGTGACCGCCGGGCGCGGTCATTTGTCGCTTCGGGCGAGAGATGCGAATGAGTTGCCGATTCTTCGTCCTTAATCCTCAATCCATGATCCCCGATCTCCAATTCCTCGTCCCGCCGCCAAGCTGTGCGAAATGCTTTCTCCACACGCTCGATGAAACGGGCTGGAAGAAAATTTTCCTGATAGAATATATGGGAAGCTCGCGACAATTCATCTGCTCGCGCAAGGTCTGCGGACATCTCGATGATCGCCTTGGCATACGCATCCGGTGATTTGATGGGAAGAAGCATGGCTGTCGAACAACCTTCAAGCATCGCGGGTATTCCCGCCCATTCCGTGGTAATCAGGGGCAGACCGGCGCCCAGCGCTTCCATTAGCACGATGGGTGTCGCCTCGGATTCATAATGGCTCGGAAAGAAAAAGACATCCGCGCCGAAGTAGGCGTCCCATTTGTTATCACCGGTCAATTGTCCGGTGAGTTCCACCATTTCCTCCAATTCAAGCTCGGATCTCAATTCCCGGACCGACTCCTCGAATTCATTCGAAAACCACTTGCCGACCAATTGGAAGCGGTAGGCATGCTCATGTCCCTGTTTCTTGAGAATGGATGCGGTCTTGAGGATTTCCAAAATCCCTTTGCCCTCCTGCAGGCTGCCGACATAGAGCACCCGCATGGGTGCACCGGGGGTGCGGGCCGGACGCACCCTGTCTGGAACGGCAATCGCGCACGGACACCATTGCCAACTTCTAGCAGCAAAGACCTCGTGCGGTGGAACCAACTCCTGTGATACTTCCAACGCGACGTCCGCATCACGATAGGCCATGCGTGCAAGGGCATGGCGTAATCCGCCCATCTGACAAAACAGGGGCAGTCCACTGGCGTGGAAAATGAACACAGTGGCCCCCGCAAGGTGCCTCACACTCGTTAGAAAAATGACGTCTCGGATGAATGGAATCCATTTCGCACTTGCTGGCGGATAGAACAGGACACAGCCGGGGTACTCTCTGAGAATGGACCTCGCCTTGCGGATCAAACGAAAAAGATGGCGGATTTTTTTCCATTGGAAGCGTCCCACATCCAGCATCTCTTCACTGAACTCCATCCTTAGCCGATGCACTTCGAACCCCGGCCAATCGTGATCGAATAGAATTTGCGTTGCCACCGCCTGCCCGTGCCAAGGCGGCGGTGTCTGGCCCATTAGGAGGATGTGAGGTATGGAGGGCACCGATCTAAATTTTGGATTCTGAATGCAAAGGATAAAGAGGAAGGAGTTCTGAATTCATCATTGGATGGGACCCCTCGCGCGTATTAGTTTCCACTGCTTTTCACGATACGGGTTAATATGCGTTTGGTTGCTTCGATTCCGTCGATGAGCGGGGAGAAATATGCTGCATGTGAAATTTAGAATTCAAAATTCAAAACCTCTTCCATGATCTCCTTATTCTCTTGATGCCCTGCGCCTTGCTTCCACGCAAGGCTGGTGATGACGGCCAGCAGGGCCTTTCCGCCCCACCCGGTCTTATTGAGATGGTTGCGGTAGAGCGGCTGTTCAAGAAGTTTACAGGTATGGCGGACTGCCTCTGATGGCTCCATACGTTCCACCAGTCTAGCGTCCTGCAGGAAATAATGAACCAGATCCAATCCGGGCAAGCCGGCTGGGTGCCCCCATTCCCAATCAAGAGCAATCAACGATCCGTCATTCTGACGAATCAAATTCCAACGTGCGAAGTCGCCATGGCGGATCACAGGTTGGAATCGCAGGTTTTCAAGTTTGGCCAGAGCTTGTTGTCCCGAAGCAGAGGAGGTCAGAGCAGCATGAATCGCAAGCCATTCTGGAAAATCCTGGATCGGCCGCGCCGCAGCATCGGTGATCCAAGAATCCAGCAATGCGAGGGCCTCAGGTGTACGGCGTGGCGCCAGCGGCAAGCCCTTTACGTATGGCATTCTTAGCATCGAAAAAATTGGTCCATGATGAACGCTGTGGATTTCCGGCACGCCACGGCTGTCTTCCGGCAGACCCCGGATCGCCTGCGCCTCTCCTTCGATCATCGTGCGTCCCTCAGGTCCGAATGCCAGTTTGGCTACCTCCCGCCCACTTGTGGTTTCGTAGCAAAGAATCGCCCGCCGCACCCGGTGCTCCGGAGATCCCAACATCACGCCAGCAGTGCCCGGCAAACACCCATCGAATACAGGATTCAGGCACACCTGTCCACCCGTATGCCGGAAGCGTGGCAGCACCATGCGGTGCAGACCGGCTAAGACGATACACCGCATCAAGGAAGTAAACCATCGTGCTTTGGGCCGTTGGGGCTGATAAAGCCAGAGCGTATGGAGAGCCGCCAAACGTCGCGTCGGCAACGCCATGAAAAGACGACCGTTGCGCCGGAGCAGAGATTGGTCCGTACCTGCCGCCTCCACCGCCGACAAGGCATGGTCCATTGCGTCTTCGTCAGTCACAGTGTTATAGACTGTAGCGACGGTCTGTGCCTGTCGCTGGTTTTCAGGGTCACCTCATGGATCGGAAGGCCCTTGTGGAGGCAATCAGCGACGGTCATAGACCGCCGCTACAATTTCAATCACATGTTCTATCACAGCCTTCAGCGGCTGCGCGGCATCGACGACCAGAAACCGAGGGTGCGATTTCACCAACTCCAGATACTTCGCCCGCGACGCCGCAAGCGCTTCCTTGGACACTTCCTGCTTTCTTGCCAGCAGCACATCCGGTTCAGCATCCAGGAAAATGACGACATCTGGCTGCGGCATCAGGCGGCTCGCCATCCGTGCCAGCCACAGTGGCCCACCGTAGCGATAGCGCCGGGGATCAACTAGCAAATCTGCATGATAACGGTCGAACAGAACAAAGCCCGCTGTTGAATTCTTTCCAAGAAAGCGAAACCACCCAATCCACCAATTCAACCACAGCCAACCGAGCTTGAGGATCGATGAAACCATCCCACGCAGCATCTGGCCGTGTGGGTCGTCAGCAGTCACACGCGCGCGCTCCGGATTTTCTTTTGAGAATGGCACCGGCCGCCAGTGGCCGTGAGCCACCATGACGCCCTGCTTCTCCAAACATTCGGTCACACCGGCAATCACCGCTGACTTGCCGGAGCCGTCACAGCCAAGGAAGGAGATGAACATGAGGGTAGCGCGGTCTCGCTGAGACCGCAGAGAATGGCAAGTGAATGGGTGATGCCAAGAGAGGCCGGAATGTCGTGCCTTGGGCTTTTCATTCTCCCCGCATTCGCGTGCGGTTTCAGCGAAACCGCGCTACCCTCAGCATCCCCTTTTTAAGCCTGTAAACATGATACAATACCCCATCCACCACCAGGCTCAGGTTCTCGTCCTTGAAGGGCTTGATCCCATACATCCGGCGGAGCGCCCGGGGCTCTGCGGCCTGGCGTTGATAGCGCAGCAGGTTCTTCATATCGTCTTTGCCGAGGCTGCTCTGGCTGATGCTCTCACCGTGCAGGCGGAAGTCTGCGAGAACCTCCGGCATGGGGACGAAGCGCTTTCCCAAATGAGCAAGACGCGCGTAATACTCACCATCCATGCAGTAACCAAAATCTTCGTCCAGCAAATGACCTTCAGCGATCGTCGTTTCTCTGCGGTAAAAGCATGCGGTTGATCCAATGTAACATCCATGCTGCACGAGAATCCGGAAATTAAAGGGAAGCGCCGGCATGCGCCTCATAAATAGTCCAGCGGCATTCACGTAATCCCATCCGCCGTATAACACATCCGCTTGCGGATTTATTTCTGCAAAATCTCTAACCGCTGTCAACGCTCCAGGCTTGAGGCGATCATCCGCATTCAGCCACATCACCCACTTGCCTTGCGCGCGGCGGAATCCCTTGTTGATCCCGTCCGTCATGCCTTTGTCCGGTTCTTGATAGAAAGTGGCGTGCGGAAACCGCGCCACCACATCGGCGGTATCATCCTTTGATCCCGCATCCATCACCAGGTGCTCGAAAGTCACTCCTTCCTGTGTAGCTACGCTCCGCAGGCATTCGCCGATGTAGCGGCCATAGTTGAAGCTCGCGGTGACGATTGTGAAGTCCATCGAAGAGGGGAGACTTTGAAAGTATCTTTTGAAGTGAAGATGGAATATCTGCGGCTCGAAACGAATCCCAAAGTAAATTTTAGATAGGCGTCAAATGGTAGGGCCGCCCAAAGAGCGCGAGAAAGATGGCCTGGGCAAGCAAAGCACACCGCATTCCCTTTAGATTTGTTTGTCCACCCACGAAGGGAAAGTGCGACGGTCATAGACGCGCCACAGTTACGGGTTGCAGGCCTCCTCAAGATTGCAACGAAATTTTCATTCTCAAATATCTTACGGCCGACCCTACCGGTAGAATCACATTTCTTGGCTCACCAAGTGCGGTCACTGGTCCGCCGCTCAAATCGGCGGCTCTGGGCTCGGGCCAAGAGCTTAGATCGGGTGATGCAAGAATCTGATAGGTCAGATCGTCGCGGCCATGGGATCGATTGTAGCGAAAAACGAAGGATCCGTTCTCAATGGTACCGCGCGGCAGCAGTTCGGCATCATTACGTCCTGGTTCGCCGTCCAGCGTGATCCAGTTGGATCAGTTT
>CANLKN010000002.1 GCA_947491475.1 Akkermansiaceae bacterium
AGCAAGCCTGCCCGGCCAGGAAATTCGTCATGAAATGAACCCGGAATGAAAACAAACTGAAAATGGACTGACCACGACTTTGTAGTGCCTTTTGAAACGAATCCCTGCAAAACCAAGGGCTACAGCCTCCTCATAAGAAACTTGGGTTACGCCGGCCAACCGGTCGGGGAAGTCATCCGCCAAGCCAAGGAATTACTGACTCATCAGGCGGGCAAGCACCACCGATTGGAGGAATTCGCGGATCAACTGAACTTGAGCTACACTTCATTCCGACGCCTCTTCAAAGCGCAGACCGGTTTTTCGCCACGTCAGTTTGCCATACAAGTCGGGGTGAACCGGGCGAAGGAGCTTCTGGCCCGCAACGACACCCCGGTGGCCCAAATCGCCGCGGAACTGGGATTTGAGGCGGCGGACTATTTTTCAAAACATTTCCGTTAGAAAACCGGCATGTCCCCCACGGAATACCGCTCCCACGCCCGTCGCCGCCAGCGTCGCTGATGTTGCCGCACGGCCACAAGGAGTTTTCCGTTTGGAGTTCAAGCTTGATCCCGCAGGGCGGATCGAAAGAAATGAATAATCACACAGCGTGAACTCCGGATAACCCCATGGGGTTTGTTATGGGGCGATACGTTTGATTTTCAAACTCCGGAGGACGAGCGGCTGGCTGGAGCGGTTGTTGATGCGCAGGTCCGCGCCGCCGTTCTGGCGGTTTGTGAATGCGGGATTGGGCAGATGAAAGCGCACGGTCCGCCACTCGCCGGAATTTTCCATTTGCAAGGCCCCGGCTGCCATCTGGTAGGGGTTGGCCGGATCGTTATAATGCAGGCTGAAGTCGCCGGTTCCCTGGTCCAGATACGTGACCTCGGCTTCCACCGGTCCCTTGAGAGAGCGGGCGAATCCGTTGTCCACATCGAAGTAAATGTAAGGCGAGAGCACCTTCCACGCCGGGGCGTTGTCGGGGCCGGCAGTGACATCTTCAAAGATGCCATCCTCGCCGCCGATCCGTGCGGCAACACCTCGCGAGGAAAGCCGGTCCACCGAGACTTCGGTGGCGGTCTCAAAGGCGGCAGGGGCCGGGTAGTTCTCAGGATGCTCGGAGTATTCACGGATCAGCCAGAGCAACGTGGCCATGTCCACCATGCGCGAAGGCTTGTCGGTTTTTGTGTTGAGGATATCCGCCACCTGTTTGTAGAGCGTGGGGGCTTGGACGAGGATGGTCCGCATCACCGTAAAGGAATAGCCGTCGGGCTGGAAATAGGAACCGAGGACGCGGGCCACATGCGCGGGATCGTTGACCTGCAGCATGGTGGGCCCCATCACGACATAAGGAACGTCCCGGCGAACGCCAAACGGCTTGTCCATGCCCTGCACAATAATGCCGGCAGGCGCGAAGGTCCGGTAGGCGTCCCATCCGGCATCGTTCATCGGGGGGGCTTTGCCATCGATGACAAACCCCGCGACATCGAGATCCCATGTGTGGAAGTAGCGGCGGTTGTGGGCAGCCCAGCGGTCCATCCCGTCGGGCAGCCCGGAATCGGCGCGCGGAGCCTGCAGGCGGGACGGATTCAAATAGCCCGCGCCGGAATCGCCGGAGACAAAAAAATCGTTGGGGGTGGCATTGCGCCGGAGCCATGCCATGCCATAGGCGAAACGATCCGCAAGGTTTGGATTGAACGGCCAGGTGATGGGTAACTGTCCACGCGCGGGGTCGGTCCAGAGCCTGGGCGAGTAGCGCAGCAGCCAGGGCGCGGCATCATAGTCCCCCGTGTAAAAGGTGTAATAATTCAAAGGCTTGATTTTGCCATCGGCATCAAGGATGCCTTCCTGGATGAGCCGCTCGCGGGTCGGGCGCGGTGCGGTTTGCGGAACCTTGTCGGGCAGCGGGTAATGCTGGTAGAAGGACGCGTTGGCCATGAACATGAGCCCGGGCGCGTCGCCGTCCATATAAGCGTTGTAGGAAGCGATCAACTCCGCGAGGCGCTGCTCGCTGCTGAGCGCAGAGTAGGAGCTTCCAGGATTCCATCCGCCCGAGACATGGTTCGAATACTTGTGCGCCCATGGCGTGAATCCGGCGAATTGAATCATGCGGTCGGGCCCCAAACGCTTGTTGGCATTGCTCAGGATCATTTTCAGCGTCTCGACATCGGTGCCGGGCTTCTGGCCCGGATCATCGACGGGAGCCTCGTCGGCATGCACGTGCAGGTCGCAGCGGATCGCGCCGTGGGCGACGAAGAAATCGCCGTTGGGCACCGAGTTTTCGAGCACCTCCGAGGTTTGCGGGCACTTCATCCAAAAGCTGTCGAGATGATAGCTGATGCGCTCGGGATCGACCTTGTCGCCGTAGTGGTGCAGGAGCCAGCGGTAGGCATCGTTTTTTGTGCTGCCGCTGGAGGCGGTTTCCGTGCCGGGAATGTTTCCCTGTCCTGTGAAAAGCGGGGTGCCGTCTTGATTGAGCAACCAGACTTTGGGTTCGATACCGCGCTTGATGAGTTGGCTGAACAACGAGTCCGGTGACTTGTCATAACGCACCGGCAGCAGGTCCTCCACCCCGGTCACGCTCAAGGCCACATTGCTGGTGGCTGGCACCGACTCATCCCAGACGACAAGGCCTTTGTAGGATTTGGGAAAGGCGGTGAGCAGTTCATCAAGGGATGTCACCTTTTTGATTTCCCGCCCATCGAGCCAGTCGCCCGGCTTGGTCATTTGTTCCCACCAGAAGTCTTCTGTTTCCGCCGAGTGCCGGACAAAAACATTGGGGGCCGTCCGGTTGGCCAGACCCTGCAGGGCGGTCAGCGCCAGAATGTCGTCATAGTAGGACTTGAGGTGAGCTGGATCGTTGATGTTCGGAGCCTTGCCGGTGAAATCATAATAATAGACCGGCGCTGTCTCGGTTTTTGTGGCAGGCGTATTCTTCCCGCAGCTTGAGAAGGCGAGGCAGAGCAGTCCAATCAGCAGGTGATGAATGTGTTTGGTCATGATTTTTTCAAGAGGGTCTTATCTGGCGGAGGGACTTCAATACTTGCAGATTTCGAAAGCCGATTCGAAAAATGCATCGATGTTTTTCATTAAAATCGAAATCGATTGCAGTTTTGCGGCATCCCGTCCGGCGTGCAAGATTTTTAATGCCTCCGAGGACAAAAGCTGGGACTAACGACTGGAGACTTACGCGGAGTCCTGCCAATCCTTTGGCGCACCCGGCTCAGCGGCCACGGTGTGGCGTGCTGCTAGAGTCCGGCGGTTTTTTGACGGTGTGTGGAGGCCTTGGTAGATGGAATGGACAGGTATGGCGAAAGCGATTTCGAAATCACACGGTGACCGTCACTCCATGGCGCACGGATAGCAACATGCACACGACTTCCGCCGAGGGATAGATGGTTTGCATCGCATCACGATAGGCGGCCATCTGGCCGGAGTAACGCGCGGCGAGTTCATGCGGGCTTTTCACAGCGTCGGTCTTGAAATCGATGATTTCGACGCGCTCGACTACGCCAGATGCATCCCGATGGAGATGGAGGCGGTCGATCACGCCGCTCATCAGGCGGCCATCAAGGATAGCATCAGCCGCTTGTTCGCGCAGCAAGTGAATGCAGCGGCCTTGCAGGTGGAACACCTCGCGCAGGTCTGGATTTTCCAACAACCGGGTCACCGCCTCGCCGGCATCGGTGGCGGGTGGGGCCGACATGGTTTCATCCGCCCAGGCCACTTGCTCTAACAACTCGTGCACCTCACTGCCGAAACGCATGCCGGTGGGCGAGTGAACGGGAGCCTTGTCCATGGCCTTGGCACCGCTGGGAGTCATGCTCCCGCGCCGCGGAACGGCCGGGCCCGGTTTTGGCATGGGGGCAGCGGGTTTTTCCGGCGCCATCATTTCGATGGTTTCGGGCCAGTCCGGCGTGCCGGATTGATAAACCACGCCGGGCGCACCATCGGAGCGGACCGAACGTGCGAGCCAGTTTGCAAGTGATGGTTTGTTATCATCCGCCTTGTCCGCTGGCGGTTCTAACAAAACATAAAGCCCGCGCTTGGCGCGGGTGAGCGCCACATACAACATGCAAAAAGCCTCATAACGCTGGTCCGCGCCCCAGCGCTCTTCAGCGGCGAGCATCTCCGGGATCAATCCGCGAGCCCACTTCGGTGGCGTTTCGCAGATCCAGCCCTCGCCTTCCGCCACGTCAAAATGCTGCGCCTGGGGCAAACCGGAATCGGGGATTTCCGGCAGCACGACCACGTCGAAACCCAGCCCCTTCGCCTTGTGGATCGTCATCACCTGGACGGCGGCCACGCCGGGACTTTGCGAAATTTCAAGCCGTGAGATCCAATCCGCCGCTTCCGCAGGTGAAACTCCGCCGCGCGCGTCCAGATCCGCCAACGCCGCTAACAGATCGCCGGCGCGGCGACGACCGAAGTCCGACCATCCGCCCCACAGCGGGGCGATGGAATCACCGAGTGTTTTAGAAAATCCATCTCTGGAGATCGCGCGGGTGAGGCCTTCCCAGATTTGCCACCATGCCTCGCCGTGTGTGCTTCGCAATGCGGCGGCCAGCGGTGACATTTCCACCACGCCGTGGGCGAAGGCATCCGCAGGATTGGCCAGCCACTTGAGCAGATGGGAAATCACGATACCCACCGGGTTGTCCTTCGCAGGTTCGCGCCGGCCTTCCTCGATCACATCGAAGCCGCGGGCGCGCAGTTCATCAGCCACATGCCGCACTTTATCATTGCCGCGCAGCAGCACGCCACAAGTCATGACACGCTTGCCGACGCCGAGTTCGTCGAGAATTTCTGAGAGACGCTCCAAGCGCTCTTCCCACTTACCCACGACCTCCACGCGTGTCTCGCCGCGCTTCGACTCCTTGGTCAGCGGTGTGGCGGAAACATGGTCCGTCCACTGCCAGCGCTCCGCCGCATCACCGAACAAATCACTCATCGTCGCCTTGTCGCCGCAAACGCGGTTGACCAGCCCGAGCACCTCCGGACACGAACGCCACGATTCCTCCATCGATGCGATTTCAAGCCCGTCGCCATACCGCCGCTTGACTTCATCGAACAAGCCGACATCGCCGCCGCGCCATGCATAGATCGCCTGCTTGCGGTCACCTACGATGAACATCGTGCCTTCGTCGTCGCTCGCCGCCTCGTCGATTAGCGGCAGCAGCCCGGACCAATCGGCGTGGCTGGTGTCCTGGAATTCATCGAGCAGCCAGTGATCGTAGCGGGCGTCGAGGCGGAAATCCACCGCCTCGCGGCGCAGGCGGGCGTCCTCGCCGCGTGCCCACTCACCCATCAGGATTTTCACATCGTTGAAACCAAGCTTGCCATTGCGGCGCAACCGCCGTTCGCAGTGGGCATCGAAAACAGTCACCACCTCGCGCACCGCGCGGGTCCGCTGCAGTGCGGCGGCCAGTTCGCAATCGGCGGCCAGCATTACCAATTCACGTAAAGCATCCGCCGCCGGGCCATCGATGGTGAATTCACTGTATGACTTCACCGTCAGCGCACCGTTCTGGGTGGCCACCGCCGTGAAAATGTTTTCCAGCAATGCGGGCACTTTGCTAAGACTGCCACTGCCGATGACATGATTTTCCAAATGGCGCACCGCTTTTTCCAGCGCCTCACGCTGGCCTCTGCGTTTGTATTCGATTCCGTCCAAGTGCCGCAAAACGGCGGACGCCAGCACGGACTTGCGCTGCGGCCAATCCGCCGGGCGGCAATCTGTTAGAAATTCCGGACCCCACTCGAGCGCGGCCTCCTCGCGGTAGCGCTCTTGCCAGCGGCCTACAAATTCGCGCAACGCCTTGAGCACACCCTGATCCTCCCGGCCGATGGTCGCGCGGCGGAAGGCATGGAAAAACTCCTCGCCCTGCTCGCCGGCAAGCGCGTCGCCCAGAATCCCGGCCAGCATTTCATCGGCGATGGCCGCGGCGCGCGGTCCTTCCAGCAGGTCGAATTTCCCGCCGGTCAGACCGAGTTCGTATTGGAAACCACGGACGATCTTGGAAAAAAAGCTGTCCATCGTGCCCAGCGTGAAACTCGGCAAGGCCCGCGCCACCTTTTCCAGAGACTCGTTGAAATCCGCATCAGGCAGATTCAGATCGTCGCGCAGGGTGGCGGCTTTGGAATCATCATCTGCCGCCTCAGCCAGCTTGGTGAGCACCGAATCCGCGAATTCGCCCGCAGCCTTGCGGGTAAAGGTGAGCGCCACGATCCGCTCCGGCCCGACACCTTGCGCCACCAGACCGATCACCCGGTTGCCCAGTTGAAAGGTTTTCCCGGAGCCCGCGGACGCCAGGATCAGGAGGTTTTTGGCCAATATATTCATCGCGCCCCCAAGCTCAGCGCTTGGGAATGATGAGCGATTGACCGGGATGAATCATCGATCCGCTGATGCCATTGGCGCGCTGGATGGCAGAGACCGAGGTCTTGTTGCGGTTCGCGATGCTCCACAAGTTATCGCCTTTCCTGACCGTGTAGCGGGTGACGGTTGGCTTGGGTTTCGGTTTTGGCTTGGCCGCCACGGGTTTCGGCTGCGGCTTGGCGGTGGTGGTGGTCGGGCGGGAAGGAGTGCTGCTGCGGGCGGACGGCAGCGGCGAGGCATTCTCCGGTGGTCGCTCATTGGCAGCGATGACCGGTGTCTCATTGGCCGGAGCACTGCGGCTGCCGGGCTTGCGCCACTTGGTCGGGTCATCCGCCCAGTCCTCGCGGTAGTTTCCCTGGCTGTCGAAAGGACCGGTCCCAAGCGGGTCGTTGGCTGCGAGTGAGTTGTTATTGGCACAGCTGCTGAAAGCGAGAACCCCAAAGCATGCGAGCGGTAGCCAGATAAATGGTTTCATGGTGGCGAGATCGATCATCGGCGGCCAATGTGGAAAAGGACTCGTAGTGCCGCAAATCAATATTTCCGAAAAATCGCTGATCCAGCCAGTGGAGGCCTTTGCAAACAACTTCACGCTTGCGCAGCACGGTGCGGAATGGCACTGGTCGCGGGGAGTCCTAGTCATGGGGCATTAGCTCAGTTGGTAGAGCGTCTCGTTCGCAATGAGAAGGTCAGCGGTTCGAATCCGCTATGCTCCACTCCCCTGAAATACTGGAAAATACTGTAATTTAAAGCGTTAAACAGCGCACTGCCCGTTTGGCATCTCTACGCAGAAATCAGTCTAAATCCGCCAAAATCCGAAAAAATGTTTCGATTCGGTCCATCGTTTGGCGCATTATTTAATATCTCTTAATTAAATCTGCGGATGACATTCGTGAGGCCACAGAATCACTCCTTGGCTGCCCTCCTGTCAGGGATATTCAAGATTCAAACGGAGAAATTTTCTTCCATCGCTCGCCAGCACCCGGCAGCGCCGCGGTTCGGAGTCGGCTACGGGCGATGCTTCGGAATCAAACTCGTCGATTATGCCCGAGGTTAGCCATGAGGCCAGACCACCTGACCACTCCGGCTGATAGACGAGGCTCGCATTGAGTGGGCCGGACCAGCGCCTGTAGCGTATTACCAGCCACGTTTCGCCACCGATCATTTCGAGGCCACTGGCCAACGGGCTGCCATTACCGACTTTGGGATTCAGATTGAACGCATATTCCTGCAAATTCGAAAGATTGTCTCCGTCGGGATCCGCTGTGGTGGCAGCATCATTTCCGCTCAGGCTGCGATTCGCCGCCCAGGTGGAGAAGTCTTCGGTGGTGGGGGCCTGGGCCACCAGCACGACGTTGTTGGCGGATACCGGCGGAATGCCCGTCACCGGATAGGTGGCGTTGAAACGCGAGCCTACAAAATTGGCAAAAGTTCCGACAATGATGACATTGGGGTCCGCTACGCCGATGCACTGAAACGCCGATCATCGGAAATACCAGTCCATGTGCTCTTCGATGATCTTGGAAACACGCTTGCCCACGCGTCGGCGCCAGAGCCCCCCGGCCCGAGCGGATTTGTTCCACCGCCAGATATGAGCGCCTACTTGCGGAAGGACTCGAAAACCCGCGCCCGGCGCACCCTCAATCCATGGCTGGTGGGCGATCACACCAAACTTCTCGTGTTCGATCAACAGGTCGCCATTATCGGTGGAATGAACATCGGCCGCGAATACTACTCCGAGTGGCATGACCTCATGGTTCGCGTCGAGGGCCCCATCGTCCGCTCGCTGTCCCGGGAGTTCAACCTTGCGTGGGGAAAAGCCGGCCCCTTGGGGGATTTGGCGATTTTTTACAAGCCCGCGATTTTACAAAGCCAGACTTCAGTGACGGGGGAGATTCCACTGCGGATTCTGCGGACGGACGTTACGAGATTCTCAATGCCACTCTGCTGGCGATTCGTGGAGAGCGCAAACGCATCTGGATCCAGTATTCCCCCTCGTCTTCTGTCTGAGTATGTGACGGAATCGCCACCAAAACGGATGCGTGAATTGACTGTGGATTCTGTTTGTTGTTTTCGGAAGTGATTCAATCTTCTTGAGATTCATGAAAATCGACATTGTGACGGATACCTACGTTCCCGATGTGAACGGGGTGGCAATGACTCTTGCCCGCCTGACCGCCGGCATGCGCGGGCGGGGGCACCGGGTGCATGTGATCCACACCGGAGCCAAGGCGATGACGGGTGAGACCTGCGTCGCTGCGCTGCCGCTTCCCGGATACAAGGAGGTGCGGGTGGGCCTGCCGAAACCCTTCGAGCTCCGGAGCCGATGGCTGAAAAAACGGCCGGATGCCGTTTATGTCGCGACAGAGAGTCCGCTGGGAAAATCGGCGCTCAAGGCAGCCACCGCTTTGGGCATCCCGGTGGCCACCGGCTTTCACACGAATTTCCACCAATACATGGAGCAATACGGAATCGGAGGATTGCAGCCGATGGCGATGGCCTATCTGCGAAACTTCCACCAACGAGCCGACTGCACGCTGACACCTTCCCGCGATATGGTCAAACGGTTGGCGGACGAGGGGGTCGAGAATGTGCATCTGTTAGGCCGTGGCGTGGACACCGAGTTGTTCTCGCCCGCAAGGCGCTGCGAGGCCCTCCGCACGGAATGGGGCGCTCGGGCGGCGACCCCGGTGGCCGTCATGGTCGGGCGCGTCGCCGCGGAGAAAAATTTCGATCTGGCGATGCGGACCTTCGAGCGGATGCGCCAGGCGTTTCCGGATGTGCGCTGCGTGGTGATCGGCGATGGGCCGCTGACGGCTAAACTCAGCCTGAAGTATCCTTGGGTGCATTTCGCAGGCGTCAAAACCGGCGAGGAACTTGCGAGACACTACGCTTCCGCGGATGTGCTGGTTTTTCCAAGCGAAACCGAGACTTTCGGCAATGTCTTGTTAGAAGGTATGGCGAGCGGCCTCGCTACGGTGAGTTTCGACTACGCCGCCTCCTCCCTGCATGTGCGGTCGGGAGAAAACGGCCTCAAGGCGACGCCGGGCGACGACGCCGGCTTCATCGAACAGGCACTCGATGCCCTGCAGATGCGACCCGGCCACAAACTCCGGGAAGCTGCGCGGGAAACCGCCGAAGCGCTGGGGTGGGAGATGGTGGTCGCTGAGTTCGAACGCAGGTTGTCGGAGATCGCCGCCAACAGCCAGCCAATGATGAAAACCACGGTGAAACATGGCAAGCGGCCGAAGTTCTCCTGCCGCACCGTGTTTCTATCAGACATCCATCTGGGCACCCACGACAGCAAGGCGGACGAAGTGGTCGATTTCCTCAAACATATCAATTGCCGCAAGCTGGTGCTCAATGGCGACATCATCGACGGCTGGGCGCTAAAGCGAGGCGGCCGATGGAGCTCGCGCCACAGCCGCGTGATCCGCAAGATCATCAAGATGACCGAACACGATAAGACCGAGGTCATCTACCTGCGCGGCAACCACGATGAGATCCTCGAGCGCTTCCTGCCGATGGCCTTCGGGAGGATCCGCCTCACGAAGGAACACATTCACGTGACTCCCGCCGGGAAACGCTATCTCGTCGTGCATGGAGATGGCTTTGACAGCGTCTCGACGCAACACCGGTGGCTGGCGTCGCTGGGAGCCGTGGGCTATAATTTCCTGCTCCGCGTCAACCGGTTCTACAATCACTACCGGGCCTGGCGCGGCAAAGAGTATTTCTCGCTTAGCAAGCGGGTGAAGGCGAAGGTCAAGTCTGCTGTCAGTTTCATCGACCGCTACGAAGACCTGCTTCAGGATCTTGCCAGACTGCGGAAGTGTGATGGCATCATCTGTGGCCACATCCACACGCCCGAAGACAAGCAGGTGGGAGAGATCCACTATCTCAACTCCGGTGACTGGGTGGAAAGCCTGACCGCCATCATCGAACATCTGGATGGCAGGATGGAGTTGGTGCGCTATGCCGAGTTCATCGAACGCCTCAGGCGCGATGATGAGACCGCGACGCCAGCCATCACAGCCGGCCGGGAGAATTCGCCGTCGATCATGGCAGGTATCATCTAACTAAATTGGTTTCCCGACGTTATTTGAAAAGCACGTCAACCCCCATGGCGGACTTCCGCAGGAACTTGGGCATGGTGGCGGGGTCGCGCGAACGCAGCAGACGGAAGGCAATCCCGGACAAATGAAGGATGAAGATCCGGTCCACCCAGCGGTAGCCGCGCTTTCTGCGCAACAGCAGGCTGGCCGCGAGGCCGAGCGTCCGCCGCCTCAGAGGAAATGGCGTGAATGAAACCTTGATCCGGTAGCGTTGGCGGCGCTCCTTTGGCCAGCGGAGTTTGTATTCCTTTTTAGCGTTCCGAATCCGTTCGGCGAGTTCCTCGTCATAACTCAGGAAATAGTATCTGCGTGCCAGCAGGACCAGGTGAAAGAAATCGCCCATGTGCTCGATGTCGTCCGCCGGCAGTCCCGCTTCACTGGCAAGTGAGATCATGCGTGGAAACAATGCGGCGGCGGTTTCACCTCCTGCCATGGCAAGATCCGGACTGCGGACGAAGTGGCGCATGACCTTGCGCACGCCGTGATTGATGAACAACGAGTCCCAGTAAACATGCAGCAGCGGCGGGATGCGGACCCGCCGGAAAAACAGCTTCTGGCGCGCAAAATCGCCGATGTAGAGCAAATCCCGGATCACGACGTCCGCGTGGTCTAGCAGTTCGAGTGCGGCAGGCGTCCGCTCTGGACCGATCAGGTCTTCCACCGCGGAATCGGCGGATTTCCGATGTTTGAACACCGTGATGGCGGCTGCCGTGTTGAGACGAATCCAAATGTCGCGGTTGCCGGTTTCCAGATAGGCGCGACGTTGGAAGCGATGCCAGCCACCGGTTTGGCACCACACCGAAATGCCCGCGATGTTTTCCGCTTGGGATAACTCCGCGGCGATGCGCTCGCAGTCCCAGCCGATGAAGGACGGATATTCGCCCGCGCCTTCATATTCCCTGCGGGCCTGCAACTCCAGCAGCTTGCGTTGTTTCACCCGAAAGAAGGCGCCGTTGAGCGGCAGATAGCGGAAAAAATCGCTCTCGCCGTGTTTCATCGAAACGATCAGGTTCGGCGAGTCGAGCCCTTCCAGGGTTTTGTCCAGTGTGTCGCGGTGCCAGATCAGATCGCCGATGCGGTGGGCACCCACAGTCCATGTGCGGAAGATGAGATCCTTGCCACGTTTTTCAAACTCGGGCAGGAGTCTGCGCAACAAGCGGTTCGCCTCTCGGGCGCTACGCAGGTGGAGCCTCGTGCGAATCGGGTCTTCGACGTCATTGCCATCACTTTCGCCGACCCGCAGGATCAATCCTGATAGTTGCGGGAAGTCGTCGAGCACTCCGCAGACCAAGTTGCAGTAGTAAGTTTCCAGTCCAGCAAGGTCGCTGCCCAATGCTTTGGAAATGGCGGGGGTCATCGGCAGCACGTCGCTCGTCAGATAGACCCGGAGCCCGAATTCGCCGTGCAACATGTCAAAGAACCGGCTGAATTTTCCACGTAGCATGGCGATGCGCTCCGCGACCTCAGGCTCGTGCAGCGGATGAGCTGCGAGGTGCGCGAGATCATCCAAAGTGACGGCATTATATCCTTGCTCGGCGACCTTGCTCGCGAAATCCCGAAGTTCGTGTTCCATGGCCGCCCAGTCTTCCGGGCTGGCATCCGCCAGATGCATGAACGGGATTTTAGACCAGTTCACGCGATTCCGGTCATATCCCCGGAAAAACGGCCCGATCGCATCGATGAGGAAAAGCTCCATTGCCAAACTGATGAAACATCGCGGGTCGGATCGAGAATCGGCGAGATATCTCGTTTGACGGAAACGTCACAAATGAATGCAAACCTTTTTCCTTCGCTGTCAAAATCACACGCGAGTAATCCAATGTCCCGGGACTCTCGCTCCAAGATCGGGGAATTCGTGATCAGGACAGAACGCCGGTCAGGACTAGCCCGCCGACGACCGTGCCGATGGCGATTCGATACCAACCGAAAATTTCCAGGCCGTGTTTTTGGAGGTAGGAAACCAGCCATTTCACGGCCAGCGCTGCGGAAATAGTGGCTGCCACCACGCCGACCGCGAGCGAAAGCGGGCCGTAGCTGTCCCACATCAGCCGGGCGCCACCGAACCATACGTCGTATTGCGCATCGATTCCCGGCACTTTCCAGAGCGCCTTCTTGGCGGTGGCGGCGGTGAGAGTGAGCACACCGAGCAGGAATGAATACTCGACGGCCGCGCGCACCGAGAGGCCGACAAGCAAGCCGCCGACGATGGTCATCAGGCTGCGGCTGGTGCCCGGCCACATCGCCACGCATTGCAGGAGACCGATCATCAAGGCCATTTTCCATGTCATGTCCAACAACTCCAGTCCGCCGGACTTCTTGGGGTTGCGTCGCGACCAGCGCGAGGCGGCGAGGATCAGCACGCCGCCGAACACCCAGGCGAAGACCACCGGCCAGGTGCCGAAAAGTTTTTGCTCGATCCAATCGTTGAGCAAAACGCCGATGACTGCGGCGGGCAGGAAACCGACGAGGATGGCCATGGCGAGCTTGAGGCCTTCCGGGTCCTTGCCGCAAACGCCCATGATCATGCGCAGCACGCGTTGGTAATAGAGCCCGAGCACGGCGAGGATCGCGCCGCCCTGGATGCAGATGGCGAAGGTATCCGCCGCCACTTTGTCGGCGTGCGAATGGGTGCCGATGCCCATCATTTGTTGGGCGACGAGCAAGTGGCCGGTGGAGCTGATGGGAAGGTATTCGGTGATGCCTTCGATCACGCCGAGAATGAATGCTTGCCAAGGTTCCATAAATTCTTGCGGGACTTTGCGGAGCGGAACGCGGGGCTGCAAGTCATTTGCCGCAGCCGTCGCTCAATCGGCCATCACGTCGTGGTAAACATCGATCTTGGCGGCTTCGAAGCGGCGCAGCGCGGCGCGGAATTCAGCGGAGGCCTGGCGGCGTTTAACGGCTTCGAGCGCGGCGACGACTTCGGGTTTCGCCTCATCGAAAGTGCGGGGCTCCAACTGCTTGCGGTCGGTGACTTCCACCAGATGCCAGCCGATGCGGGTGCGCAGCAACGTGGGCTTTTGCAGCGGGAGCGAAAACACCGGCTCCGCAAAATCCAACGGCAGGCGCTCGCGTGTCATCCAGCCGAGATCGCCGCCGTTTTCCTTGCTGGCGGGATCGTCGCTGAGCTCATGGGCGAGGGTGGCGAAGTCCTTCGCGCCACTTGTTAGATCGGCAAGTGCCGCTTCGAGTTTCAAACGAGCCTCTTGTTCCGGTCGGGTGAGCGTGGCGAGGAAAACATGGCGCGCCCGGATGCGCTCCGGCCGGGCGAAGCGCGGCTCGTTTTGAGAAAACCAGCCGCGTGCTTCATCTTCGGTGACATCCACCAGCGGGCTGATTTTCAGCTCGACGTATTTTTCCTGCTGGATTTGCGCGGCGATGCGGTCGCGGAGGTCCTGCTCACTGGCGATGCCTTGGGATTTCATCGAGCTCTCCATCGCACCCTTCGATTCGAAGCGGCCTAACAGAAGTCGCAGACGCTCGTTGAGTTCTTCGTCAGTCACCGTCAACTGCGGCGCATTGGCCTTGGCTTTGACGCGCAGCAGTTCGTGATCGATCAGGTCGTCGAGCGCGGCGTAGCGGACAGTCTTGAGGTTTTCCGGCGAGAGACCGGCGGGTGTTTTCCCTTCGAGCCAGAGGCGCTCGTGCACGGCGCGATCGAGCTGGCTGCGGGTGATTTGCAGGTTGAAAACGCGGGCGACCACGCCACGGGATTTGGCGGCGGCGATGGCTGCCGGGCTCGATGGATCGGCACGCTCCATTTTCTGCCGCAGCGGGCCGTGGAAGAGAAACAAATCGCCGGCAAGATAAGCGATGACCAAACCATAGATGGCGAGGCGCAGGGAAAATTTAGCGAGAGGAGACATCACCGGATTTCCACGGATGCCCCGGGGCGAATCAGGTTGGGCAGGCGGATGGCATCCCAATTGGCGAGGCGGATGCAGCCGGCGCTGCGGGCGCGGCCGATGGTTTCCGGATCGGATGTGCCGTGCAGCCCGATGCCAGCCCTGCTGGTGCCGTTCCAAATGATGCCGACCGGGCTGTTAGGGCCGGGCGGGATATTGAGCGCGTTTTCGCTGCGCTTGCCGGTATCGAGAAATTTCTGGTCATAGCGCCACCACGGCAGCTCCACCATGTTGCGCAGTTCCCAGGTGCCGAACTGGATGAATTTCGGCTGGCCGGGAGTGATCGGAAACGAGGCAACCAGCCCGCGGTTGGCGCGGGTGACCGGCTGGATCACTTCCGCCCCGAGCTCGGCCACCACCAAGGCCTGCGGCGCGGCTTCGAAAATGCGCACTTGGTTGATCTTGGTATCCACCACCACGTGGCGTGCGCTGAGCGCTTCGTCGGCCTCGTGTTTGATGCCGGTGATTTTCTCGATGTGAAACGGTCTGACATTCGGCACCACGATCGAGTCGCCGGGCTTGAGGGAGTTGATTTTCTGCCAAGTGTTGAGCGCGGCGAGGTAGGGCACATCGCAATGATAACGCTCGGACATGAACTCGCCATAACTGCGGTAGCTCATGCGCTTGCGCTTCGCCTGCAAGGCCCGGCTGGTGGGCAGCGTGGTGTCCACCCAATCTTCCGCGGCTACGGGCACAAGTGCCACGGCCAGCGGATTCGTCACCGCCTTGCGTGCGGCGGTATTCACAGCGATCCAGTCGTCCACCGAATGGCCGTTGACCTCATTCCACGATCGCACGGCGAGCTCGGTGAAGCGGCCGGGCTTGCCGTCGATCACGCCGGGGCCGAAATTTGCCTCATCGAGGAAAATTTGCAGGCGCACGGCATCGTCGCCAGTGGGCTTGATGTCAAAAGGGCTGGGCAGTGAAACGGACTCGATGGGCGTGACGGTTTCCGGAGCAACCGGAGGCGGAGTCGCGGGGAGTGGTGCCGGAGCTGTCGGAGCTGCCGGAGCTACCGGAGCTGCCGGGATTGGGCGCGAGGTGATGTCTTCATCGCCGCCAACCGGAAGTGCGCGGAGCACCGGGCGATTGACAAAATGTGGGGTTTGCTGCTGGGAAAACAGCGACTGCACCGTAAAGACAAGTGATAACAATAGGGCTCTGAGCATGGGATGAACAATCACGGGATCTGGCAATGACGACCGGAAAAAAGCAAACCGCTCGGAGGGCGGCTGAGGTCATCAGCGCGGCGAAGGATACCACTGGCCCCGCGATCCGTCGAGCGGACGTTTTTACCAACCGTCCGATCAATCTAAGTCATTTCCACGGCATGGATACGGCTTAGCCTTGGCGAAGACGGTTTCAACAACAGGGCGCTGTGAGGCGTGCTCATTCCAACCCCTTCATTCCAAAATCTTGCCAAACCTGTGCCCATCCCCTTCACTCCGCGCCGCTCAACCCATGGCCCTCATCGTCCAAAAATACGGCGGCACTTCCGTCGGCACCCTTGATCGTATCCGCAACGTCGCCGCTCGCATGAAGCGTGTCCGCGACGAGGGCAACCAGGTGGTGGCCGTGGTCTCCGCGATGTCCGGCATCACCGACGGCCTGATCAAGATGGCCAGGGACCTCTCGGGAAACCCGAGCGAGCGCGAGATGGACGTGCTGCTGGCCACCGGCGAGCAGCAGTCGATCGCGCTGGTCACCATGGCGCTGCAAGACCTCGGTGTGGAAGCGGTTTCCATCACCGGCCGCCAGGCGGGCATCCAGACGACCGGCTCACACACCCGCGGCCGAATCCTCAACATGGACCCCTCGTTGATGCGGAAATACCTGGCTGAGGGCAAATCCCTGGTGGTCGCCGGGTTTCAGGGTGTCACGCCGGACGGCATGATTCACACACTTGGCCGCGGTGGCTCGGACCTCACCGCCATCGCCGTGGCCGCCGCCCTCAAGGCGGATGTCTGCCAGATCCTCACCGACGTGGACGGCGTTTACACCTGCGATCCGCGCATCGTCAAAAACGCCCGCAAGCTGCCCGAGATTTCCTATGATGAAATGTTGGAGATGGCATCGTCCGGCTCCAAGGTCATGCAATCGCGCTCCGTCGAATTCGCCAAGAAATTCGGCGTCGTGTTCGAAGTCCGCTCCTCACTCAACGACAACCCCGGCACCCTCGTGTTAGAAGAACATCCCAACATGGAAAACGTCGTCATCCGCGGCGTATCGATCGAGCGCTCCCAGGCGCGCCTCACTGTCATCGGCATTCCCGACGAGCCCGGCATGTCCGGCAAAATCCTCGGTGCCCTTGCGGATGCGGAGATCAACCTGGACATGATCATTTCCAACATCGCGCACGACGGCTTCGCCCGCCACTCGTTCACGATGCACAGCAGCGACCTCGGCAAGGCGCAGGCCGCGCTCAAGCCGTTGCTCTCGGAGCTGCCTAACTCAAAACTCGAGACCGAGGCCGGCATTGCCAAGCTTTCCGCCGTGGGCATCGGCATGCGCTCTCACTCCGGTGTGGCCGCCACCATGTTCAAATCACTCGGCGATGCGGGCATCAACATCGGCATGATTTCCACCTCGGAAATCAAGATCGCCGTGACGGTGGACGAGACCCGCATCGAGGACGCCGCCCGTGCAGTGCACGACGCCTTCGGGCTCGACAAGGCCCCGGCTTGAGCTGGTGCATGTGGACACAGACACCGTCTTTTTATTGCACCTTTTGAAATTGGTGCGAATTTTGCACCGAAATAGATTGCTGCGCCGGAGACCTGCAAGTAGGGTGAAGGCATGAGGAAATTGCCAACCAAACCCTCGCACGGTCGTCCTAAAGAGGAGCCAACCGTGCGCATCAGTCCACGTTTTCCGGCATCCACTGCCGGATTGCTGGAGCGTGCATCGGCACTGCGCGGATTGACCGTCACCGGCTTCGTGTTGGAAGCGGCTCGAACCGCGGCCGAACGCGTGATCGCCGAGGAGTCCCGCTGGCAGCTCGACGAAGAAGAAACCCGGGAGATGATGCGGCTATTGTCCAATCCGCCGAAACCGAACTCCGCCGCCCGCAAAGCCGAAGCACTTGCCGCCGATGTCACCATTCGTTCTTGAGTTGCTTGATGCTTCACATGACCGGAAATCGTTTTCATCCGGGCTTGCATCGGTGGACGACTATTTGAAGCAAACCGCCCGCGGCCATACCGACAAGGGCGTTAGTCTCACACGCGTGTTGGTGGTGGCGGATTCGATGGCACCCAAACCGATTCTTGGATTCTTCACCCTCACGCCATGCATGGTCGAGGCCGCCGGTTGGCCGGAAGTGCCAAAAGGACTGCCACGCAATCCGGTGGGCGCTGTTTTGCTGGGCAGGCTGGCGGTGGATGCATCGATGCACGGCCATGGCATCGCGACCCGCCTCCTGGCGCTGGCGCGCCGCATCGCGGCCGGCTCGTTGCTGGCGACGGGCGGCATCGGAATGGTGGTTGATGCCGCCACGGTGGAACTGGTCGGGTTCTACCAACGATACGGATTCCGAAGCATTGCGGAGGACTCAATGCGGTTGTTCCTGCCAACCCGCTCCTTGATCACAGATCCTTAGGAATGGAAGGCTTGATCCTTTACTCATACGCTGCGGGCCTCTCACCTCACTCTCTCCAACAACCACGGCAGCAGCGCATCGATCTTCATCCGCTCCTGTTCCATTGAGTCGCGGTGGCGGATGGTCACGGTATCCTTGAGTTCCTCGCCGTTTTCGCCGAGCGTATCGAAGTCCACCGTCACGCAGAACGGCGTGCCCACCTCGTCCTGGCGGCGGTAGCGGCGGCCGATCGCTCCGCCGTCGTCGTAGAAAACGGGCATCCACTTTTGCAGCGATTTCTGGATTTCCCTGGCGATACGCACCTGCTCCTCGTTCTTCTTGAGCATCGGGAAAATGCCCACCTTGATGGGAGCCATCGCGGGCTTGAAGCGCAGCACGGTGCGGATGTCCTCCTTGCCCTTGTCGTCCGTTAGAGTCTCTTCATCGAAGGCCTCGCAAATGAGAGCGAGCACCGTGCGGTCGCAGCCGGCGGAGGGCTCCACCACGTGCGGGAGAAACTTCTGTTTGGTTTCCTCGTCGAAGTATTCGAGCGGCTTTCCCGCGCCATTCTGGTGGACCTTGAGATCGTAGTTGGTGCGGTAGGCCACGCCTTCGAGCTCCTGGATGCCGAAAGGAAACTCATACTCGATGTCATAGGTCTTCTTCGAGTAGAACGCACGCTCGCCATCGGGCACGTCGAGGATGTGGAGTTTTTCGCGCGGGATGCCGATTTCCTCATAGAAATTGAGGCGCGTTTCCAACCACTCGTCGGTGAGGCGCATGCCGTCGTCCGGGTGGCAGAAGTATTCGATCTCCATTTGCTCGAACTCGCGCGAGCGGAAGGTGAAATTGCGCGGGTTGATCTCGTTGCGGAACGACTTGCCGACCTGGGCGATACCGAAGGGCAGCTTGATCCGGTTGGAATCGAGCACGTTCTTGTATTGCACGAAGATCGACTGTGCGGTCTCCGGGCGCAGATAGGCGATTTGTTCGCCGGTGGCGCCGAAGTTGGTCTGCAGCATCAGGTTGAACTGGCGCGGTTCGGTGAGTTCGCATTTCGGCGACTGGCCGGGGCAGACGCTGGGTTTCTCCTTGCACTGGGAGGTTTCCAGATTGTCCGCTCGGAAGCGGCCCTTGCAGGTCTTGCAATCGACCATCGGATCGGAAAACCCGCCGACGTGGCCGGAGGAAACGAGCACTTGCTCCATGGTCAGGATGGAGCCGTCCATGCCGAGCACGTCATCGCGCTCCTGCACGGTCTTGCGCCACCAGTAGTCCTTGAGGTTGCGCTTGAGTTCGGCACCGAGCGGGCCGTAATCCCACACGCCGTTGAGGCCGCCGTAGAGCTCGCCAGCTTGGAAAATGAAGCCGCGGCGTTTGCACAGCGATACGATTTTCTCCATGCGGGCGGGATCGGTGACGTCTTTGTTGGCCATGAATTTGAGGGATGGGCGCGGATGGAAACAGGCGGCGCGGCCCGCGGCAAGGCGCGATTCATCCAGCATTTGGCCCTTTGCCCCGCAGACGATGAATTCCATGGTGAATTCCATGGTTGGCGGATCTGCCGCTTGGCGCTATCTTTCCCGCATGCCAGCCGACCCCTCGAAATCCGATTCCCCGGTGCTCTTGCGCGGGAGTCTCCTGATTGCCGATCCCTCGTTGCGGGACGGCACTTTTGACCGCTCGGTGATCCTGCTCACCTCGCACGGAGTCGAGGAGGGAGCCGCCGGCCTGATCCTCAACCACCCGACCGGCAAGGTGGTGGGCGATTTCCTGAAAGGGGAGGAATTTACGTCGCTGCGGCATCTGGCGGTGCATGAAGGCGGGCCGGTCATGCGCGAACAAATGACATTTTCCTCATTCTGGTGGAGCCGCAAACTCGGGCTGCGCTGGGCGATGCGCATCTCCGCCAAACAGGCGGCCGAGCACGCCCACAAGCCCGGCCGCATCGTGCGCGCCTTCATCGGCTACTCCGGATGGAGTCCCGGCCAGCTCGAAAACGAGCTCAAGCGCCAGTCGTGGTTCCCCGTCAAACCGCAGTCCAGCCTGCTCGGCCAGGCGCACGATCTCAGCCTGTGGGCTGAACTGCTGCGCGGCATGTCGCCGCTGCACCGCATCCTGGCAGAGGCCCCGCAGGATCCTTTCCTAAATTGACCGGGAATGCGGGATTGCCGCGCGCGCTTTCCGCGCCTTCACTGCGTGCCGCCGCGTTTCCAGAAAATCCATCCTCATTCCATGTCCGCCACCGAGAGCCTGTTCAGTCCCATCGATGAAATCATCGCCGAAATCGCCGCCGGCCGCATGGTGGTCTGCGCCGATGATCCATCGCGCGAAAACGAGCTCGACCTGATCTGCGCCGCCTCATTGTGCACCGCGGAAATGGTCAATTTCATGGCCGTCCACGGCCGCGGGCTGATCTGTGCGCCGCTGCCCGCACCGCGCACCGAGGAGCTCGACCTGCCGCAAATGACACGCCGCAACCACGAGGGCCAGAAAACCGCCTTCACCGTGAGCGTGGATGCCGCCAAGGGCATCACCACCGGCATTTCCGCCGCCGACCGCGCCCACACCCTGCGCCTGCTCGCAGACCCCGCGGCCCATGCCGATGCCTTCGTGCGGCCCGGCCACATTTTCCCGCTGCGCGCCATGCCCGATGGCGTGCTGCGCCGCGCCGGCCACACCGAGGCCTCCATCGACCTCACCCGCCTCGCCGGCCTGCCCGAAGCCGCCGTGATTTGTGAAATCATCAACGACGACGGCACCATGGCCCGCGTCGGCGACCTCGCCGCCTATCAGAAACGCCACGGCTTCAAGGCCTGCACCATCGCCCAGCTCATCGAATACCGCCGCCGCCGGGAAAAACTCGTGGTGCGCGAGGAAACCGTCCAAATGCCCACCGACTTCGGCGAGTTCGACTGCCATCTCTACCGCGTGTCCACCGATGGCAGCCATCACCTTGCCTTAAGCCGGGGTGACATCGATCCGGAAAAACCCACGCTCGTCCGCGTGCATTCCGAATGCCTCACTGGCGATGTGTTTCACTCACAGCGCTGCGACTGTGGCGGCCAGCTTGCCGCCGCGCTCGAGCACATCTCCAAGGAAGGCGGAGTTTTATTATATCTCCGCCAGGAAGGCCGTGGCATCGGACTGCCCGCCAAAATCCACGCCTACAAACTCCAGGAGCAGGGACTCGATACCATCGAAGCCAATGAAAAACTCGGCTTCGCCTCCGACCTCCGCGACTACGGCATGGGCGCGCAGATCCTCTGCGATCTGGGTGTGCGCCGCATGCGGCTGCTCACCAACAATCCGAAAAAAGTCATCGGCCTCGATGGCTACGGGCTGGAAATCGTCGAGCAACTCCCGATTTCCCTGCCTGCCAATCCACACAACGAGAGATATCTGGAAACCAAGCGCACCCGCATGGGCCACACGATCTGATGCGCGCGGTGACGCGCTGGATCGGGGAATTGGAAATAGGATCAGGTATCGATGAAGAACTTCTGCAACGTCTGCGCCAATGCTTCCTTGCGAAGCGGCTTGGGCAGAAAGCCATTCATGCCGGCAGCCAAGCAGAGTTCCACATCGTATGGCTGGACATTGGCAGTGAGCGCAATGATCGGCACCGGGCGCAGCCGCTGAGCGCTCTGGAGCCGGCGGATTTCGCGGGTGGCATCGAAGCCATCCATCACCGGCATTTGGCAGTCCATCAGGATCAACTGGTAGCCATCGTCCGCCGCGCGGGCCACCGCCTCGGCTCCGTTGCAGGCGAGCTCCACGGTCACTCCCAACTGCTCGAGCATCAGCCTCACGACCGTCCGGTTGGTCTCGTTGTCCTCTACGACCAATACCCGTCCGATGAGTTGCTTCATTTTCTGGGAAGCGGGCGGAGCGACGACTGCTTCCGGCGGTGGCGCAGCGAGAGGCAGCGGCAATGAGAAATGGAATTCAGAACCACCTTCCACACAGTTGCGGGCCGAAATTTCGCCTCCCATCAATTCCAACAGCGAGCGTGAAATCGCCAAGCCGAGCCCGGTGCCATCATGGCGGCGTTTGGAGGAGTCGTCACCTTGGCTGAACGGCTCAAAGATCTGGGTGAGCAGGTCGTCCGAAATACCGATGCCGGTATCCGCAACCGTCACTTTCAACAGGATGCCAGGCTCCACACCGACGGATGGTGCACTCTCCACGCGAACGGCGACCCACCCGTTGTCGGTGAACTTGATCGCGTTGCCGATCAGATTGATGAGGATCTGGCGCAGACGACCCGCATCACCGAGTAGCCACTCCGGCAGGTCCGGCGGTAGAGTCACCTCGAACGCAAGATCTTTGGCTTCCGAGCGGATCCTCATCAGTGCGGCCACCGCACGGAACAACGGTTCCAATTGGAATTCACTGTGTTCGATGCTTACCTTGCCAGCCTCGATTTTTGATAGGTCGAGAATCTCGCCAATCACGTCGAGAAGCGCGGTCGCGGATTTATCCGCGTTGATAACGAGTTGTTGCTGCTCCTCGGTCAGCGGGGTGTCGCGCAGGATTTGCAGCATGCCCAGCACACCGTTCATGGGCGTGCGGATTTCATGGCTCATGTTGGCCACGAAAATGCTTTTGGCACGGCTGGCGGCCTCCGCATGTTCGCGGGCCATGCGCTGGAGATTGCCGGCTTCGATCAACTGCTGCTCCAGTTCCTTTTGCTGGCTCATGTCGAAGTGGGTGCCTACGAACCGATGGACCTTGCCGTCCGCACTGCGCAGCGCCCGGCCGCGGGCGAGGATCCAGACATAGTGGCCCGCTTTTTTTGCTCTTTGTATTTCTGATTCCTTGCTCCAGCAAAGCCGAAGTTGGAATTCAAACCACCACTCCAAAATCTACTTTTGAAATCAATGGATCATTCGCGCAAAAAGTCACCACGGTCACAGCCAACACGACTTTAACCATCGATAACGGCATTGTGATTTGCAATAATGCAGCAACCGCAATCACCATCACATTGCCGACTGCGGCTGGAATCGACGGTCGGATTTACACCATTAAAAGGAATGCCGCCAGCACTGCGAATGTCACCATTGATGTGGCTGGCGCGGGCACCATTAATGGTGCTGCAAATTTAACTTTAATGACTGCCGGGCAAACCGAAACCATTTTCAGTGATGGCGCTGAATGGAAGTCGTTGAGCAACGATGCCTTTGGCGGAGCAACTGGACACACCAAATTCGAGGCGGATGGAACCATGGTATCGAATGGTGCTGCCACCACATGGGACGATATCATGGTTTTCCCTGATGCCACAAGCAAGGGGGCCAGTGCACCTACGAGGAAAGAATTTAAAAATAACGTTACTCTTTGGTGGTTTTCTGCATCGATTGTTCAGGATGTTCAGGAAGTTCATTTCACCGTTCAATTGCCACATAGTTACAAAATAGGAACCCCTCTCGGGCCGCATGTGCACTGGACCACTACCACGGGAACGCCAAGCAATACAAACGGCAGGGTTGTTTGGGGCTTGGAATACACGGTAATGTCGATTGGCGGAGCATTCCCAGCTACCACCACAATCACTGGCGACCAAGTCATCAGTACAATTTCAATCGCTAACACCGGGCAGCACCTGATTACCGCTTTGCCCCAAATTCCAAGCACAAACCTTGGCATCAGTGCGGTCCTCGTTTGCAGGTTGTTTCGAAATGCTAGTGCGACTGAGGATGATTTCGCCTCTCCTGCAGGATTGCTTGGGTTTGACATCCATTTCGAAAAAGACACTCAGGGCAGCAGAAATGAATTCATTAAGTAGTCCGTGGAACCCGTGTTGAATTGCTAGGATATTGCTTCTCGAGTGAAGGCGGATGTCAGAGTCGTTGGTCGGCCCTGATTACGTGATTAGTGCCATGATCGGTCAAATTCAGGGGCATGGGAGCGGATTAGCCTGGTGGCCAGTCTGGTCAGCCTCGGCGTTGCTGCTCCCGGGGCTGCGCTTGACCTGAGCCTGGGCTTTGCCGACAGCTTGGCCGGCTTGACCAATGGTTCTCTCTATCTGCGCAAAGCGGGCTCAGCCAAACAATTCGCGGCACAAGAGGCATGATTTCCCATCGCAACCGCGCGCGGTGCAGTGTTCGCGGCCGTAGAAGATGATTTGGAGATGAAGCTTGTTCCATGACTCGCGCGGGAAGAGTTTTTTCAAATCGTGCTCGACCTGTTCGACGTTTTTGCCGGGGCTGAGTTTCCAGCGTTTGGCGAGGCGGTGGATGTGGGTGTCCACCGGAAACGCAGCCACACCGAAAGCCTGGGCCATCACCACGGAGGCCGTCTTGTGGCCGACGCCGGGCAACGCTTCCAGCGCCGCGAAGTCTGCGGGCACTTCTCCTCCGTGTTGCTCAACGATGATTTTCGAGAGCCCGGAAATCGCCACGGACTTGCGCGGCGAAAGGCCGCATGGATGGATGATTTCGCGGATCTGCTCGACGGGCACTTTCATCATTGCGTGTGGATTGTCCGCCAGTGCGAACAACGCGGGTGTGACCCGGTTGACACGGACATCGGTGCATTGCGCGGAGAGCAGCACCGCGACGAGCAAAGTGTAGGCGTCCGTGTGGTCGAGCGGGATGGGCGTTTCCGGATAGAGTTGTTCGAGCCGGTGGTGGACGTGCCGGGCGCGTTCTTGCTTGAGCATGGTGCGCAGTGTTTCCTGCCGCGGATGCCGTGAAAAGCGCGGAAATCGCAAGCCTCAGACATCATGATCTGGGAGGAAACGACATGAGCCGGGTTGGACAAGGTCATATCATTTCCTGGATGATGACCTCAACCCCGGTAGAGACCAGGATGTCTGAGCCTTCCACTGACTTGTGGCAACGCGGGCGGGATAACTTGCCGCCCGCCACCAAAGCGCATGCAGAGACATCCGCGTAGGGGACGAGCAGTAACAATACGCCCGGTTCCTCGCAGACCATCCGCCATGCTTCGATGGGGCCGTCGATGAAACGCAGGCCATGCAGTTCCTTGGGCAGTGCGGCAAGCACGGCGGGTTTGCTCTGGTCGGCAAGAGACCTGCGTCTTGGTATCGAATGAAAAGAAGTCGGTGCACTTCAGTAAAAACACGAGAAGCGAAAATAATCTAAATTCCGCGCATTTCTGCGTTTCCGCATTCCCGCATTTCGGGTTTCACTCCCGCCCCGTGGATTACCAGTCCCTCATTGCCAAACGCCGCGATCGCTTTTCCGAACTCGAGGAAGCGGTCGGCGATCCGGATTTGTTCGCTGATCCACAGCGCGCCACAGGCATTCTGCGTGAGCACCGCAAGCTCCGACAAACTCTCGATCTCTGGGAAAAACTCGAAGACGCAAAACGCCATCTCGCCGACAACCAGGAGCTCGCGAAGACCGAGGACCCTGAATTTTCAGCCATGGCCGCCGAGGAAATTCCAGCGTTGGAGAAATCCATCGCCGTTCTTTCAGAAGACCTGCAATACGCGCTGCTGCCCGCCGACCCGAACGAAGACCGCGACGCGCTGATTGAAATCCGCGCCGGTGCCGGTGGCGACGAGGCCTCGCTCTTCGCCGCACAACTGATGCGTGCCTATCAACGCTACGCCGATCTGCGCGGATGGAAGTGCGAGCACTTGGAGAGCAGCCCGTCCGAAGTCGGCGGCTTCAAGGAGGTGATCCTTAAAATCACCGGCTGCGAGGTGTTTCGTTTTCTCAAATACGAATCCGGTGTTCACCGCGTCCAGCGCGTGCCGGCCACCGAAACCCAAGGCAGAGTCCACACCTCCACCATCACTGTGGCCGTGCTGCCGGAGGCCGAGGAAGTGGATGTGGAACTCAAACCCGACGACCTCCGCATCGAGGTCTGCCGTGCCGGCGGCGCAGGCGGCCAGCACGTCAACCGTACCGAATCCGCGGTACAGATTTTCCACCTTCCCACCGGGCTCTACGTCCGCTGCGAGGAAGGCCGTTCGCAAATCAAAAACAAGGAACTCGCGCTACAAATCCTCCGATCAAAACTCTACGAACAAAAACTCCGGGATCAACAGGACGCCTACTCATCCCACCGTCGCGCGTTGATCGGTTCCGGCGACCGTTCGGAAAAAATACGCACTTACAATTTTCCGCAGTCGCGCATCACCGATCACCGCATCGGCCTTACTTCGCACAACCTGGCTGGCGTGATGGCCGGCGATTTTTCCGAATTCACCGCCGCGCTCCAGAAGGCCGAAATGGCCGAGCGGCTTGCGGAGATCTGAACCCGGAAATCCTGAAAAAAATGGAACTTTATTGGGTTGCAGACTTATTCGTATTTTTTATTTTAGAAATTCCTTTACAATAAGAGTCGCATCTAGGAATGAAGGATAAAGAATTACCGATTGCCATGAAAACACACCATAGCACCCGTTTTTTAGGACTTCTTTGTGCTGCCGCCTTGTCGTCTTGCGCAAACAATCCCGAGCCCAACCGCTTGCCGGTTGCGGCGACCATCAACTCATCAACACCCGCCATCCACCGGCAGAACGACAAGTCGCTCAGGGGGCAATTGTTCGACGATGTGAATTCCTACCGCCGCAGCAAAGGTGCATCGGCAGTCCAGCGTCATTCAGGCCTCGACCGGCTCGCTCAAAACCATTGCGAATACCTTCTGCGCAACCGCGGGACTTTCTCGCTTTATGGGAAAAATGTCAGCCACTACGGCTTGGAAGGGCGAGCCACGGTTGCGCGCGAGCGTTTTCAGATGTCCGCCTGTAGTGAGAACGTGGCCGCGGCGAACAATCCGGGCAGCGCGGCTTCCCCCATAATCCTCGAACTTTGGAAAAAATCCAAAGACCACCATGAAAACATGATCGATAAGTGGACCCATAGCGGCATCGGAGTCGTCGTGGATTCCGATGGCACGGTCTTTGCGACCCAGATGTTCGCAACGATCACTTATTCCCAAATGTCCATGCGCGAGCGGATGAATGGTTTCTGAAGCGTGCCCGATCTATCCTACGAATCCGATCTTCACGCCCGCGGCTTGCAGCGCATTGCGGGCGTGGATGAGGCCGGCCGGGGGCCGCTCGCCGGACCGGTGGCCGCAGCAGCGGTCATCCTGCCGCGTGGTTTTTCCTGCCCTGGCTTGGACGATTCTAAAAAACTCAGCGCCGCCAAACGCGAGGCTCTCTACGCCGATCTCACCGGAAACCCGCAGGTCGTCTGGTCGGTGGCCACGGCGGATTGCCTGGAAATCGACCGTCTCAACATCCTTCGAGCCACCCACTTGGCGATGCGCCGGGCGGTTGAGATGCTCGTTCCGCCGCCGGATCATTGCCTGATCGATGGCCTGCCGGTGCGCGGTTTTCCGCTGCCTTACGACGCCATCGTCAAGGGCGACGGTCTCTCGCTCTCGATCGCCGCCGCGAGCATCATCGCCAAGGTCACCCGCGATCGTATCATGCGCGGGCTCGACCGCGAGTTTCCGCAATTCGGCTTTGCCCGGCATCAGGGATATGGCACCAAGGAGCATCTTGAAGCGCTTCGGATACACGGCCCTTGTCGCCATCATCGTCGCTCGTTTCAGCCGGTGGCTCAACTCGCCCTGCCGCTTGACGGAGCCTGACGGCACGCCACGCAGCCGAAAATGGATCGGCGAATACGGCGAAAAGACCGCCGCCGATTTTCTCCGCGCGCATGGCTGCCGGATTCTCGCCCGGAACTTCAAGGGTCGGCGCGGCGGCGAGGTGGACATTATCGCCCGCGATGGAAAACTCCTGCTCTTTGTGGAAGTGAAAACCCGCCGCAAGGACGCGAAAATCCGCCCGCTCGATGCGGTGGACAAACCAAAGCAGGCGCTCATCGAGCGCGGCGCCAACGCCTGGCTCAAGCGCCTCGGCACCCGCGAGCTGCCATGGCGATTCGATGTGATCGAAGTCTGGCTGGAAGAGGGCGAAACGCCGCGCATCAACCACGTGCGGGATGCGTTCTGAAAAATTCACGCCATCGCCTTGCGGACTTCATCGGCGATGATGCTCAGGCCGTCGCGCACGACCGACTCGTCCATCGCATAGGAAACGCGGATGCATTCCTCGCGGTGTTTCCACTCCGGATCATCGAGGCCGTAGAAGAAGTATCCGCCCGGGATCACCAGCACGCCGCGTTGCTTGAGACGCTGGTATAAGTCCTTGGAGCTAATTCGGAGCCCCGGGAACCAGAACCACAGGAAAATGGCACCCTCGCTGCGGTGCACCGCCCACTCGATCCCGTCGCCAATTGCTTCGGTAGCAGCCTTGAGCGCGAGGTCGCGCTTTTCCTGATAGAACGGCCGCACCACTTCGCGGCTGAGGCGCAGGATTTCTCCGGACTCGACCAGCGGCAGCATGATTTGCTGGCCGATGTTTGGATTGGAAAGACCGACGATCGCGCTCATCGAGCCGAGCGCACGGATAATTTCCGGCGGACCGATCACAATGCCGGTGCGCGCGCCGGGAAGGCCGATTTTCGAGAGGCTGTAAGTGAGCACGCAGTGCGGCCGCCAGAATGGCGTGGCATCTTCGAAGATAATACCGGGAAAAGGCGCACCGTAGGCGTTGTCGATGATCAACGGGATGCCGTGGCGCTCGGCGAGATCGGACAAACGCGCGATCTCCTCGTCGGTAAGCACATTGCCGGAGGGATTGGTCGGCCGTGAGGCGCAGATCGCGGCGACGTCCGGTGTGATTTCCAAACGCTCGAAATCCACGTGGTATTTGAATTCATGCGGCCCGGTTTTTTCGATCAGCGGCGGGATGGCATGGAACATGCAGCCGTCGATGCCCTGATCCGAGTAGCCGATGTATTCCGGCACCAGCGGCAGCAGGATTTTCCTGCGCGAACCATCCGGCATGCGTCCGGCGAGCAGGTTGAAGAGCAGGAAAAACGCGGTTTGTCCGCCGCTGGTGACGGCGATGTTTTCCGGGCCGATTTCCCAGCCGAAGGTGTTGCGGAAAAGCCGGGCAATGGCTTCCAGAAAGCGCGGATTTCCCTGCGGCGGATCGTAAATCGTCAACGCACGGTCCAACCCGCCGGCTTCCTCCAACATCTCGTCGAGCCGCCGCTGCCAGACGGCATTCATCCCGGGAATGCGCGCCGGTTGGCCGCCTCCCAGCATCTTGAGGTCCGGTCCGCCGCTGGCCAGGGCGTGGCCGAGATCGTCCATCAATTCGCCGATTCCACTGCCGCCGCCAAGGTGTTGACCAAATTTTGAAAATTCGTATGACATCGCCGGATGCCGTGTTCTAGTCTGCCGCCCCCCGAACCAACAACCTCATAAACCACCATGTCCATCAAAGTAGGCGATAAAGCCCCAGACTTCACCCTCGTCACCAAATCCGCCGAGGGCCCGCAGCTCGTAAAACTGAGCGACCTCATCGGAAAATCCAACATCGTGCTGCTGTTCGTGCCGATGGCATTCACCGGGGTCTGCACCACCGAGTTCTGCGAAATTTCCGCCGGCATCAAGGATTACGAAGACCTCGATGCCAAAGTGCTCGGCATTTCCGGCGACAACCCGTTCGCCCAAGCCGCATGGGCTGAAAAGGAAGGCATCACCATTCCGCTGCTCAGCGACTACGAACACGCGGTGGCCAAGGCCTACGGCGTGGCTTACGAGCAGTTCCTGCCCGAGGCCAACCTCATCATGGGCGGCGTGGCCAAACGCTCCGCCTTCGTCATCGATAAAAACGGCGTCGTGCAATACGCCGAAGTTCAGGATCATCCGAAGGATCTGCCGGACTTCAACGCCGTGAAGGCAACACTGGGTGCGCTGTAAACCATTGCCTTAAGGATTGTTGCCGAACATCGGTGGATTCAAATCCACCGATGTTCCACATCCCATCCATCCCGGCCTTGAAAACCCTGCTCACGCTTCTCGCATTGCTGCTCACGGCAGCGAGCCCCTTGCATGCAGCCGCGCTTCGCCTGGCCAATCTGTTCACGGATCACACGGTGCTGCAACGCGGCCTCCCCGCGCCGGTCTGGGGCCGGGCGGATCCGGGTGAGGCGATCCGCGTTGAGTTCGCCGGACAAACAAAATCCACCACCGCGGATGCGGAGGGCCGCTGGCTCGTCCGGCTGGATGCGATGCCCGCCAGTGCGGAGGGCCGCACGCTGACGATCCGCTCCGTGGCTCCGGATCGGAAATCTATCATTAGTGATGTGCTCGTCGGCGATGTCTGGCTGTGCACCGGCCAATCGAACATGGGCATTCCGATGAACGTGCCGGGCAACGAAATCCTCCAGCGCGCGATCCGCGTTGCGGGCAACCCGATGCTCCGGCTCTATCAGACCGTGCATCAGTTTCCCGAAAAACCCGCCGCCGAAACCGATGGCTCATGGCGCTTGGCGGAACCCGGCAGCGTGCGTGATTTCATCGCCATTGGATATATTTTCGGCAACCGCATCCAACGCGAAACGGGCGTGCCCGTGGGCATCATCAGCGCGGCGATGGGTGGCACCTGGATTGAAAACTGGATTCCGCGCGAGGTGCTCGATGCGAATCCGCTGAACCGGCCATTTATCGAGAGATATGAAGCAACCCTGCCAAAGCTGCCTGAGTTGATAGCGAAGTATGAAGCGGAACTCGCCGACTTCCAGAAGCGCTTTCCCACTCCGCGCGACCTCGAGGAGAAAAACGAGGCGCGCAAGGCACGCAACGAAGGCCCGCTGGCCGCGCCGCGCGCGCCGGTGGGCCCCGGCCATCACAATGTGCCGTCCGCCTGTTTCAACGGCAAGATCGCGCCTCTCGCACCGCTGGCGATCAAGGGCGTGCTCTGGTATCAGGGCGAGGGCAATGTCTGGGGCTTCGATGCCTACCCCAGCCAGATGGCCGATCTGATGCGCTCATGGCGCGCGCTCTTTGAGCAACCCGCACTGCCGTTCATCATGACCGAGCTCGCACCGTTCGGTGAGCCATCAGCAACACCGCAGGACAGCCCGCGGGCGCTTCGGCGAGGCGCTGGCCAAGACCGCGAAAGCGGACGATCATGCGTGGGTCATTACCATCATCGATGGCGGCGACCCTCTCGACATCCATCCGCCGAAAAAGGAAATCCCGGGTGAACGCTTCGCCGCCATGGCGCTGCGCAAAGTATATGATATCTCTGGCATCGCGCACGGACCGGTGCTCGATTCCTGGAAGGCTCAAGCAGGCAAGGCCATCCTCAAGTTCACTTCGGTCGGCAGCGGGCTGTTGGTGAAGGATGTCGATGCAGGCGGTCACGCGGTGAAAGCCGATCGCTTGCAGGGATTCGAGCTCGCGGGAGAAGACCGCCGGTTTTACCGGGCCACGGCGGAGTTGCAGGGAGATGACACCGTGGTGCTGAGCGCTGCGGAAGTGCCACAGCCGCTTGCCGTGCGTTATGCATGGGCCGCCTTCCCGCTTTGCAATCTCTTCAATCAAGAGGGCTTCGCCGCCTATCCCTTCCGCACCGACGACTGGCCGTTTCCCACACCTGCTGAAGTCGGGGCTAGGTGAGTTATGCCCTTGTTCACTGGCTGGAGCCTGTGGGTTCGGCCCTCCCTGCTGCGGCGACTTGCTCCGGGGCAACCTGTTCCAAGCCGATCTCCGCAGCCGGTGGCAGGGTCCCATCGATGGCGTGCTTTGCAGCCGCGTTCTCCAGGGACTTCGCCATTTCGCGATACAGGTCGCGGTGCTTGAGGTATAACATGCTGCTTTGGGCCAGCCCGGCATCCTTCAAGCGCGGTGCCCATAGCCCGCGCATGGTTTCGTCCAGAATTTCGAGATCGACGGCGAGCGCTTCCAGCAGGGCGCGCGCATCCTGGAGCGCTGCGTTCACCATGACCGGATGGTTCCTGAGAGCGAGGGCCTGCTGGTAGGAGTCGCGGGCGGATTGCATGTAAAGCAGGCGGCGCGCGAGATAATGCCGCTTGCGTGAGGCATACTCCAAGACCGGCAGAACCTCGCGGTTGGCTTCTGCCGAGACGGACCGCGCGGCCAGCAAGCGGTCGGCCTGATCGGTCACAGCCAGAATCCGGTTGGCGGCGCGGGCAAGCTGATCGCGTGAAAACATGTGAAAGCCCCGCTGCCCGAGAAACACCCTGTCGATCTCCATCGCGTAATCCTGCGTCTGTGGATTTTCATGAAAGAAATCCCTGCTGCGCATCCAGACGGCTTCGGGCCATTCGCGGCGCAGGATTTCATTCGGCTCGCCCAGCAAACGGAAAACCTTGCCCAGATCCGCCCCTTCCGCGCGGAAGAAAACCTTCGCGAAACGCGCATCGAAAACCTCCGCCTGCCGCAGCGAAGCATCGCCCGACCATGCCGCGTCGGCACCATAGGCTAAACCATGCCAGCCGATGTCGATAAAACCCTGATAGGGAAATTCCCAGTTGGTGTTGAGGAAGCCGATCGCACCGTGCTTCTTGCCTGCGGCGGTGAACAGCTCGATGTTCCTGGTGATCGACTCCGTATCGACGAACTCCCAATCATGGCAGACGGTGGTCGGACAAATGAAGACATCGAGGCCCTGCTTGCGGAACCACTCCACGCTCGGGTAGCCGTCGGTCTGCGGTGTGTAGTGCCAATCGTAGATGATGACATCCCTGGGGATCTTGCCCTCCACATCCTGCTTGTGTTTGAGCAGCATGTCGCCCCAGCACCGAGGCGCTTGCCTTCGGGCAGTAGTTTTTGCAGCCGCTTGATATGTTCGACAAGCACGCCGCCAACACCGATTTGCGCGGCTTGATCCTTGGTTGCGCCCAAGCCCAAATCATCAGCTTCGTCACAACCGGCGTGGAAAAATTTCGATGGAGCCACGGCAAACCAATCGGCATACATGTCGCCGAGAAGTTCATAAGTCTGCGGGTGGGCCGGGCTCAGCGTCCACAGGAAATGACAGCCGGGGATCGGCTCCTGCGATTCGGCGAGATGAGTGTATTGCGGCAGGCGCAACAAGTCCGGCTGATGGCCGAGCGATTGTTGAATGGGCACGATATCGACATGATAGCGCTTGCCGAAGGCCACGAGCTCCCTCACGTCGTCCGGTGAAAGGCTGTAGTCGGGAGAAATCCCAGGATGCTTCGAATATTGGAAAGCGTTTTCCACATAGAGATAGAATTGATTGTATTTGAAGTCCGCCAAGCCGCGGATGAAACGCTTGAGCGCCGCCGTTTGCATGATCTGGCTGCGCGTGTCGTGCTGAGAGGCGCGATAACGGATGTCAGGCCAGTCGGTGATGACAAGGGCCGGAATCCGGCCGGGCGCGCGCTGGTTGTCGATGATCTGAAGCAAAGTGCGCGTGCCGTAAAACACGGCTTCCGCGTCCACGCCTTCGATGCGAATGCCATCGGCCCCGGCAGTCAGTCGATAGGCTTGGCCGGCGGCCGCGGGCGCGCCGTCGATGGTGGGCGTGAGCGCCAGCGCAATTTTGAGCCGCTCCTCGGATTTAAGGTGGGCAAGGCGGGGGGTAAGGTCTTCGGTGAGCACGTCCGCTTCGTTTTTCAAAACCGGGTCCTCGATCGCGATGTCGAGCACCGAACCCAGCTGACAATCCCCTGCGGCGGGCTGGATCGTTTTCGGTTGGGGAAGGAGTTTCAGATCCGGTTCTGCCGCAGCGTGTATGGCCGGGCTGGTGAGCAGGAACAGCAATCCAAGCGCTTTTTTCAATGTCTCTGTCATGTCATTTAGGGTGAAGCCGCAAGGCTCGTGGAGATACGCTTGGATTCGACATTCTTTTTCACAGGTTCCCGCCGAGCTGGGGCTCAGCGTTCCCAGCCCGGGTTGCTCGGGTGAAATCGGGCGATAGAAAGGCCAGCTTTCAGGCGTATGGTCCTGCGGCTCATGAACCACCTTATCATCCGCTTTTTACCGCTGCTCGCCGCATTTTCGGCGGTGTCGCTGCTCCATGCCGATGATTTCAACCGAACGAATGTCGGCTACACCAATGATGGCGGAAAAATCGGCTGGTATTGGCAGGCCAGCGGCGCCGGCCACTGGTCGATCAAGGACCACCAGCTCTACGTGAACAATGCGGACCCCTCGCTCCAACAGGACGACCAGACGCTTTACCACACCCGAGTTTCCCTGCAACCGGGCGACTGGAGCGCGTCCGTCGATGTGCGCAACGAAACCACCAACGGCTACGTGGGAATGGCCTTCATGGTCCAGCCCGGCGGAACCAGTTTCTATCAGATCCGGCTGCGCTCCGGCAGCCGCCAGGTGCAGGTGCTCAAGAACAGCCCGGGCGGAGCCGTGGTGATCGATTCCAACGATGAGAGCTCGTCGGAAATTTTCTACACTACCAGTTTCTATACCATCAGTGTCACGTCCACGAGTGCCCATCAGTTCAACTGGAACATTGCCAATAGCTCGGGCAGTCAGGTGGCAGCCGGGCAATTCACTGATACAAGTTATACCAGCGGCCATGCCGGCGTCGTCAAGAATGCCGGGGACGGAAACGTTGATATCGCACGCTTCGATAACTTTTACGTGAGTGAAATCACCGTGCCGCCGATCACGCAGCCGCACCCACGCCTGCTGGTCACAGCGGCGGACATCAGCGAGATCAAGGCTGACATCGCTGCCAGAGCGGTGCCGCGTTATTCCACATGGTTACAATTGAGAAACCGTGCGAATGCATGGAGCCTGGATCCCCCATCCGTCACCGCACCCTACACAGGGGAGGATGCCATGGTGTTCAATGGCGCGGCGAAGGGATCCGGCCACCGGTCCTCGAAAATGGCGCTGGCCTATCTGCTCGACGGAAATCCCGCCCACGCCGCCAAAGCCAAGGAGATCCTGCTGGAATGGGCGCGGGCGACACCACGTCCGGGCACCCATTTTCCACCGGTGAACTCCACCAATTTTGGAGCCGGCATGCTGGTCGCTCGTGGGATCAATGGCTTCGTTTTCACCTATGATTATCTCTACAATGAATTCACTCCATCCGAGCGGGACGTCATCGAAAGCTGGTTCCGTGACATGCTGCCGATCATCCGCCGCTCCATCGAAACGTGGAACACGCCATTCATAAAGTCCGCGACCGATCCACGCGGCTATGTCGAGAGCTCCAATCTCGACGACATCTATTTCAGCGGCCAGCTCTATCAAAACCAGTCGGTGGCGCACACCACGGGCTACCTGCTCATCGGCTACGCGCTGGGCGACAGGGAGCTGGTCCAGTTTGCTTTGGACAGCAAGGAAAACCCACGCTCCTACCTGAACTTGTTCGAAGGCAACATCCTGATGGCCGGAGAATCCCCACCGGATGTCAATACGGTCGGTAATCCACCGGCTCAGGATGGCGAAATCTACGATCGCTACCGGCACGTCCAAGGCACCGGCCTGGGCTATGCGGCACTCTCACTCCACCAGATGATGGCCATGAGCGAAGTATTATATATTAACGGAATCGATGTCTATTCGCGCACCGGAGCCCATGGTGAGACCTTGCGGAAGCCTTTTCAATTCTACGCGGATTTCTACCGCCTTGGAGACTCGTCCATCAAGGGCGGGTTCTACACCGGTGAGACCGTCACCGCAGGCAGCTTTCCTGCGGCGGTGTTCGAAGTCGCCAACAAACGCTATCCGGGAACTCCGGAAATCACCCTGCTTTTGAATTCCATCGACCGCGTCGCCGCCGATCCCGGTGGCTTTGTGGAAACCTACTTTTGCTACCCCACACTCACCCACGGCGTGGCGCACCCATCATGGACCGGCGCGCTCGGTTCCAACTTCGAAACCGCAGGAAACTGGAACTCCGCCATTCCGGTCGACGACGCGGTTTCGCAGGTCGCTTTCTTCGATGGCACCCCGCAGAACATGCCGCAGTTGACCCGCCACCGCTCGCTTGCCGGCATGCATTTGCGCGGAGGAAACACGACCCTCAGCGCATCCGCCGGACAGGTCCTGACACTCGGTGCCCTGGGCATCGGCAATGGCGCGGCAGGCACCGCGACTCACACCATCTCCGCCGCGCTGCACCTCGCCGCGCCCCAAAGCTGGAACGTGCCCTCCGGCAAGACTCTCACTGTTTCGGGGAACATCACCGGAACCACGGGTCTCACAAAATCCGGAGTTGGCCGCCTCACCCTTTCCGGCGTGAACACTTACACCGGTGAAACGAACATCCGCGAGGGAGTTGTCACCATATCAAACGCCGGTGCCCTCGGCGCGAGCGGCCCCGGCAATGGCACCATCGTTCACCCCGGCGCGAGAGTTGAGCTCAGATCCGCCAGCCCCGGCTATGCGGAGGCTTTCACTATTCATAACACCAGTAGCTTGGGTGCGATGCAATTCGTCAACAGCAACGTTCTCGTGAGCGGCAACATCACACTGGCGGACCATTCGAGAATCACCGGCCGCTTCAATCGAATGACGGGCGCCATCAACCTCGGGGCTTATACCCTCACCGTCGCAAAAAATGCAGGCGATCCGGAAACCTGGAGCGCGGTGATCTCCGGCAGCGGCGGACTGACCATGGCCGGAGGCAACGCAACCACCAAACTCACCCTCACCGGCGCGAATACCTACACCGGAGACACCACGGTCACCAGCGGCATCCTCGCCGTCAACGGATCCTCCATCGCCAACGGCAACAAACTCATCATCAACGGCGGCAAGGTCGAGGCGACCGGCACCGAGGTCGTGGGCTCGCTGGTTTTCGGCACGATCCAACAAATCCCCGGCAGTTATGGCTCCACCGCCTCCTCCGCCACTTACAAGGATGACACCCGCTTCGCCGGCAACGGAGTCATCCACGTCGCGCCTTACAGCTCACCAACGGCGGCTTTGAAGCCGGAGGCGTCATTTTCGGAGCTTCTCCATTCGGCTGGAACTCCACGATCGCGTCGGCAGGAACCGGTCAGTTTTTACCGGGCGGCGGTCCTCAAGTCCCGCTCAGCGGCTCGGTCGCCTACATGCAAACCGGCACCCAGATGTTCCAGACTTTCCTGGGTGTGAAACTGCTTCCGGACGCCACCTATCTCATCGCGTTCGACAGCTACATCTCCATGGGCTATGTGAATGAAACCACTCCCTATGCTTATCTGTTTGCCGATGTTTCTTACGGCAGGGGCGGCGGCGCAAGCAGCAGCTTCGGCGGCTACATCAAAGCGACCGATCTAACCGCTGGCACGACCTCGTTTTTCGCTCCACTCACGACCACTGCGAACCGATACGGCTATTCATTCTCCACAAAATCGGCCGCAGAAGGATTTGAAGGCACCAACATCAATCATGAAGCTCTCGACGTGGCGATCTACATGCAGCCCTCAACCGGATTTGGCGTGAATGCCACACAGTGCTACATCGACAACGTCTCGATAGTGGTGGCCGTACCTTCGGAAGACACGGACCCGCCCGTATTGTCCATCTCCCGCTTCGGCAACAACGTGGTGCTTTCCTGGCCGGCGCACGTCTCAGGCTGGACGCTGGAAAGTTCCATCGGTCTGGGCATCAACGACGCATGGCATTCCTTCCCCGGTGTGGCGGCCAACAGCGTCACCGTGCCGCTCAACGGCAACCAGCAATTCTTCCGCCTCAAGAAAACGGACCCGTGACGATATCTCTTTCCACACAGGCGGGGCACCGGGTTTTTATTCCGTCTGAAAGTAGCCGAACAAGATTTTCCAACTCTCGAGCCACTTCATGAAGAAAGAAATAACATGTATGACAAGCAGCACATTCCCATGGCACCGCATGGATGACGCTTCATCCCGTCCCGCCACGTCCCACTCAATTGCCTGCGGTTTTATTGCCGTCGTTTGCTTGCTTTTCCCATCCAGTGCCACATCGCGAGCTGCGGCCGATCCAGCCGTCACCTACGAGGCTTTCGGAGCGGTGGGCGATGGCAAGACCGACGACCTGCCCGCCATCAGCAAGGCGCACGAGCACGCCAACGCTCACGGCCTGCCGGTGCGCTCGAAACCGGATGCGACCTATCATCTCGGACGCAAGGCGCTCACCGCCGTCATCGCAACCGACACCGATTGGGGCATGTCGCGCTTCATCATCGACGACAGCCGCGGCGTCGATAATCCCCACAAGCCGCTGTTCGAGGTGCGTTCCCTGCTGAAGCCGGTGCCACTCAAGATCGAGCGTCTGCACGCGGCCAGACCACACTGGACATCAGGCCACTGGCCGACTGCCTGGTGCATGTGGAAAACAACCAACGGCGTGTCTTCATCCGGCGCGGGCTGAACCAAAATAGCGGATCGATTCTGAAAGAAGTCTTCATCCTCCGCCGCGACGGAACCATCAAAGGTGGCATCGATTGGGATTACGAGACCGTCACAAAAGTCGTGGCGATGCCTATCGACGAAAAAACCTTGTTCATCCGCGGAGGAAATTTCACCAACATTGCCAACCGGATGGGACCTGATGAAAAGCCCGACTACTGGAAACGCAACATCCAGATCACGCGTTCGAAAACCGTGGTGGAAGGAGTCACCCACCGCGTCACCGGAGAAGCCGATTCCGGGAATCCATATCAAGGGTTTTTGAATGCAACCCGGTGCGCCTTTGTCTTACTTCACAATTGTGTGATCGACGCCAGGAAGTTCTATTACAAAATCGGCAGTGCCGGCAAACCCGTGCCCATGGGCACCTATGGCTACAGTGCGAGCCTCGTGATGGACTTCCGCATGATCGGATGCCGGATGGGCAATGACATTCACGACCGCAGCCGCTGGGGCGTCACATGTACCGATTTCATGAAGAATTTCCTGGTCGAGGATTGTTTGCTTTCGCGTGTGGACGTGCATCAGGGCGTGTCCGGTTCTTATGTCATCCGGCGCTCCACGCTTGGCCATGGTGGTCTCAACGCCACGGGGCGCGGCCACTTGATCGTCGAGGATTCCACCTTGCATGGTCGGAATCTGATCTGTTTCCGCGAGGATTACGGCTCGACATGGGACGGCGAGGTAACCATCCGCAACAGCCGCTGGATTCCCCCCGCAGGCGCGGCGGCATACCCGGTGATGTTCGGAATGCAAAACGACGGCGGTCACGACTTCGGTTACCCTTGCTCGATGCCGAGCATGGTTCGCATCGACGGCTTGTTCGTCGATGATTCGGGACGGGCTGGGGGCTACAAGGGCATCACGATCTTCAGCGATCCGGCTGGTTCCTCAAGTGACGCGGCGCAATTTCCCTACCGGCTCACCGAGAGGCTGGAAATCCGTGGACTTGAGACCGCCAGCGGCCTGCCACCGCGCGTCAGCGAAAACGCGGCTGTGGCCAAAGCCGTGAAAATAGTGAATGATTCCCCGGCAGGTCCCTGATTTTCCAGATAGACAGTTAACTCAATATCACACACTCACCCCAATCATGCGCTGCCATCACGATCATCGGATGGTTCTCGTGCCTCCTCATTTCCATCAGCCCGGCCGTTGAAGCTGAGGCTCCCCAAGATGAGCAGGCGCAACGGGATATGCGCTTTGGCGACACGCCCGCCGGTGAGCGCCGCATCTACAAACACTCGGCGGGCAAACCGCGTGCGCTTGAGCTGTATTTCCCGCCAAACCATGATCCCGCGAACAAGGTGCCCGGCCTGATCCTATTTCACGGCGGCGGTTGGAGCGGAGGAACACTCGCGCAGTTCCGTGCCGCCTGTGCTTATTTTGCCAGCCGCGGCCTCGTCTGCGCCACCGCCGAATACCGCATGCTCTCGCGGGACGAAACGATCGCCCTGCCCAAGGGCGAGACGAAGAAGCGCGTCTGCGTCACGGATGCCAAAAGTGCGATCCGCTGGTTCAAGCAACATGCCGGCGAACTCGGCATCGACCCGGCGCGCATCATCACCGGCGGCGGTTCCGCCGGCGGCCACATCAGCGCCATCGCCACCCTCAATCCGGGCCTCAACGACCCCGCAGATCCGGCGGACATCGACACCTCCGTCGTCGCCTACCTTTGGTTCAATCCCGCCTTCGAAGCCAAGGACGCGAAAGATCCCGAGATCGATGTGCTGCGTTTCGTGAACAAAGACCTCCCGCCCGCGGTCGTGTTTTTCGGCACCAAGGACCGCTGGAAAAAAGGCTGGGACGCCGCTCACACGAAATGGCTCGATGCTGGCTGCAAATCAATCGAGCTGCAACTCGCACAGAAAGAGGGGCACAGCTTCTTCAACAATCAACCTTGGAAAAGTCTCACCCTCATCGCCGCCGACCGTTTCCTCACCGGACTCGGCCTTCTCGAAGGCGAGCCCACCATGGCCGCACCCGCCACCGGCGAGACGCTGACGAGGCAGCCAAAATAATTCATCGTCGCGCTGGCCGCCACCTTCGTGTGGATGGCCGCCAAGGTGGTGGTGATGCTGGCTTCAATTTGAAGCAACAGGCTGGAAAGACGGAGTTATCTCCAGTCCACGGCAACCTCGGCGATGCCGCCTTTTTTATCGTCGTATTTGAGCAACCCGCGCGTGAGGGCGTATTCGTGCACGCACTTGGTGACCTTCACGTCATAAGCGCAGTATTCGGCGATTTTGCGCAGCGGGGCGAAATCACCGGATTTCTTGTGTTCCTGCCACCAGCGCAAGGCGTCGAGGCCATCAGCGGTCTTGCCGATGCCGAGGGTGGCGGTGGCTACGGAGTCGAGCTTGAGCCGGAACCCAAGGCGCTTTTCCAGATCCACCATCATGTCGAGATTGAGCGTTTGTTCGGTAAGCGTGTGAAACACGTAAGGCTGCAGCACCGGATAATCGAACTGCATGTGGTTCCAGCCGACAACGAGATCCGCGCGAATAAGTTCCTCACCGAGCTTCTCCATTTCGCCTTCCGGGTAAATTTGGTAGGTTCCACGCCTTGTGCTGAAAGTGACGGCCACGGAAATCCCCATCTTTGCTTTGTGGGAAAATCCGCCCACGTCGTTGAAGCTGCGCTGGGTTTCCAAATCAAAATAAACGATGTTTTTGTCGGCCACGCGCCTTTGATAGCTGCGGCTTCCGGCATCGGGCAAGCCTTGGGTAAGGCATTCGCCTGTTCCCATCCTGGCTGCCGCCCAAGACAGGCCGGAAGCCGATCTGTTTCTTGTGACTTGACCCAATGGCATCGTCCGCGCAGTGTGCCGCCCCGCTGCGAGCTCCAATGGCCGTGGCGTGCCCTAACTTAACCGAACCAACCGCTCCGCCATGGCCGCGAAGATCTATACCACCAAGGACGCTCCGATCGCTCCATTGAAAAAGAAAACCCTCGCCGTGATCGGCTTCGGCTCACAAGGCCATGCCCACGCGCTCAACCTCAAGGACAGTGGCCTCAAGGTCATCATCGGCCTCTACAAGAAGTCGAAGTCCCGCGAAGTCGCCAAGAAACTCGGCTTCGAGGTCATGGACACCGCGGATGCGGTCAAGGCAGCTGACGTCATCTTCGTCGCAACTCCGGACACCGTGATCCCCGCAGTTTACAACAAGGACATCGCGCCGAACCTCACCAAAGGCAAAACCCTGCTCTTCTCCCACGGTTTCGCCGTGCACTTCAAGACGATCGAGTTGCCCAAGGATATCGATGTGATCCTCGTCGCGCCGAAAGGTCCGGGCCACACCGTGCGTTCGCAATTTGTCGCCGGCAAAGGCGTTCCCGGCTTGATCGCCGTTCATCAGGATGTCACTGGCAACGCCAAGAAAAACGCTCTTGCCTGGGCAGGCGGCGTTGGTTGCGCCCGTGCCGGTGTTTTTGAAACCAACTTCCGCGAGGAAACCGTGACCGACCTTTTCGGCGAGCAGTGCGTGCTTTGCGGCGGCGCTTCCGCGCTGGTCAAGGCGGGTTTCGAAACGCTGGTCGAAGCCGGCTATCAACCCGAGATGGCCTACTTCGAGTGCCTTCACGAGCTCAAGCTCATCGTGGACCTCATGAACGAGCAGGGCATCGCCGGCATGCGTTTCTCCATCTCCGAAACCGCCGAGTGGGGCGACGTTTCCGTGGGTCCCAAAATCATCGACGCCTCTGTCAAGAAGCGGATGCAAAAGCAGCTCAAGGAAATTGAAAACGGCAAGTTCGCCAAGGAGTGGATCGCCGAATATGCAGGCGGCTACAAGCGCTTCAACGCAATCCGCAAGGCCGAGGCCAACCACCAAATCGAAAAAGTCGGTGCCAAGCTCCGCTCCACGATGAGCTGGATCAAACAGAGCAAGATCAAGAAGGGAGCCAGCCAGGCGAGCCTGATCTCGAGCTCGAAGTAAGCCGCAGCATCTATCACAAAACGCCCGCGTCCCTCACCAGGGAGCGGGCGTTTTTGCGTGAAGGATTCGTTTCACGCATTCTCCCGCGTCACGGCTGGCCAGGCCGCGGCCGCATCGCCCCAGCTGCGCCAGCCTTCGGTGAGTTCGAGCTTCAGCCACGCTCCTAACAGCGGCAGGACTTTCCGGATGTCGCTGTTCTTGAGGGTGAAGCCGGGGATCAGGACGCGGCGGCGGTCGTTGGTTTTTCCGAGAGCGCCGAGGCGACGGCGGCGCGCGGCGATCTTGGCGAAGCGGCGGTTGTAAACGCGCATCAGCGAGGAGATCGGACCGGCCGCGGGATGGGTGAATGGTGCTGTTAGAAAACCCCGCTCGCCTTCGTTGAACACGGCGCGGACAACGCCCCAGTAGTACAGCCCGAGATCGAGGTGGAAGGCGAGATTCATCAAATCAAACTCACCGATGTAATGATACTTGTCCCGGTAGAGCGCATCGAACCAGCGGTTGTGACAAAGCATGAGATCGCGGTTGTGGCTTTCGGTTAGAGCCGCAACCGGCTCGCCGGCGCGCTGACGGGTAATGGTGTCCGCGGCGCGGCTGGCGGTGAAGGAAATCCAGTCCATCCCCGGGCTGTAAAATGGATCGATGAAAGCCGCTGCATCGCCGACGAGTGTGAAGCCGTCACCGGCGAAGGTATTGCTGTAATAAGCGAGGCTCTTGCGGTAGTGCAGATCTTCCGGCACATAATGCGCGTTTTCCAACATCTCGCGCGCGACCGGATGGCGCATGAGAAACGTTTTCAAACGCTCGCCGATATTGTCGCCGTCCTGCGGAAAATCGACGAGACGCTGGTCGAACACGACACCCACGCTCACATCGCCGCCTTTGAGAGGAATCCACCAGCTCCACCAACCATCGCCTATGATGTGATTGGTGGCGGTGCCGCGGGTGCCGTATTGCACGGCCGCCCATTCCGGATATCTCTCCGCAAGCTCGCGGCCGTCCCAATCCTTGACACCCTTCCAGCGCGACCAGGCGGAGGCCGTGGGGTGATCGTTGTTAGGCATCCACCAGCCATGCTTGCGGGCGAGCATGGCGATGTGGCCTGAGGCATCGACGATCCAGCGCGCTCTCAAGGTGCGTTTGGCATCGCCTTGCTTCACATCGAGCATCTGCATGCCGCCTGCAACCAGGCGGATGTTGGAAACAATGGCTGGCCGCAGCAAGGCGACACCGTCGTTTTCCGCGCGGCGCAGCACCTCCTCATCGAGTGCTGCGCGGTCGATCTGATAGGACGGCAGCCGTGCCAGATAGCGGGGACCGACTTCCGACGCCTGGTCGAGGGTCTCCACCTTGTCGTTGGCGAACCAGAAGCGCAGCCCTTGTTTGGCGATGTGCGCGTCGTTGAGATATTGCGTGAGCCCCAGCACACGGCCGAGGAAATAGCCGCTCACCTCGACGGTCGCCTCGCCCACCCGACGACCGAAGATTTCGGATTTTTCCACGATAAGAACGCGGATGCCGGGATTTTTCCGTAGCAGCAAGGTCGCGGTGGCGGACCCGGAAAGCGCGCCGCCGATCACAATGACATCGTAATCGGGTGTGAGCTCATCAATCGGCGCGGGCATCGGCGGCAAGTATTGATCGGATCGTGGCGAATGCAACAAAGGGAAATCGACCCGGAACACCGATCATCGATGCGTTACAAGATCTTGCGCATTCTCACTTTCCGCTTTTCCGCAGGAGGGTGCGGCCGTAGTTTCCTGCCGCCATGAGCAGTTGCGCACCGAAAATGAAAATGGACCCGACCCTTCACCGGCTTCAAAAACCGGAATGGATCAAGGTGCGGCTGCCGAACAACCCGGAGTTCTGGTCCACCAAGTCGCTCATCACCGATCTCAAATTGGTCACCGTGTGCGAGGAAGCGCAGTGCCCGAACCGTTGGGAATGCTGGAGCCAGAAAACAGCCACCTTCATGATCGCCGGGGAAAAATGCACCCGCGCCTGCGGTTTTTGTGCGGTCAAAACCGCCAAGCCGGATGCTCTTGAAGCCGACGAGCCGCAACGCGTGGCCGAGGCCACCCGCCGCATGGGGCTGCGCCACGTGGTCATCACCGCCGTCGCCCGGGACGACCTGCGCGATGGCGGCGCGGAACATTTCAAACTAACCATCGAGGCCGTGCGCGAGGCGAATCCAGAAACCATCATCGAGGTGCTGGTGCCGGATTTCAATGATCGCGACTGGGCCTTGCAAATGGTGATGGATGCCCGCCCGCACATCTTCAACCACAATATTGAAACGGTCGAACGCCTCACACCGCTGGTCAGATCGCGCGCCCAATACCAGCGCAGCCTCACCGTTTTGAAAAAAGCCAAGGCCATGGTGAACGGCAAGGTCGCCACCAAAAGCGGCATCATGCTCGGTCTCGGCGAGCGCCGTGAAGAAGTCCTGCGCGCCTTCGATGACCTCCGCGCCCACGACGTGACCGTGCTCACGCTCGGCCAATACCTCCGCCCGACGCCCAAACACCTGCCGGTCGTCGAGTTCATCACTCCGGATGCTTTCAACGAATACAAACAGATCGCCCTGGAAAAAGGCTTCCGCCACGTGGCAAGCGGTCCGCTGGTTAGAAGTTCCTACCACGCCGCCGAGTTCCGCCCTGAACTCGATGTGCTGGAAGCCATCGAGGCCGATCTCCGCGCGATGAAGGGCGTTGAACTCGGCCCCGAGCACCTTCCGCTGCCATCCATCAAACCGGAACTCGAACGCGCCATCGCCTGATTTCCCATGCATCACTGGCTGATCAAGTCCGAGCCCGATGTTTTCTCCATCGACGACCTCGCCAAAGTCAAACGCGAGCCGTGGTCGGGTGTTCGGAACTATCAGGCGCGCAATTTCATGTGGAAGGACATGAAACCCGGTGACCTCGCCCTGTTTTATCATTCCAACGCCAAACCGCCCGGCATCACCGGCATCGCCAAGGTCGCCGGCGCACCTTATCCGGACGAGACGCAGTTTGATCCGCAAAGCGAATACCACGATCCCAAAGCCACCCGTGACAAGCCGCGCTGGTGGTTGGTGGATTTCGAATTCGTCGGAAAATTCGCCGGAATCCTGCCGCTGGATGCGATCAAGACGGATTCCGTCCTATCGGAAATGATGGTCTGCCAACGCGGCACCCGGCTCTCAATCACTCCGGTGGACCCACTCCATTTCAAGCGCGCCTGCAAACTCGCGGGATTCAAGTGATAGAACTGTCCTGTTGATCGTGATCCGCTTGTCTTGCGGTCATTTCTTTTTCAATCCCAGCAGCAGGACGACCACTCCGCCGCCGAGCAAGGCCCACGAAAGGGCCGGCGGGACGCTGTGGCGTTCTTTCACCTCCGCCTGAACCTTGAGCGGACCGAGGTCGATCACGTTCTCCTGCTTGGTGGTGGTGAATCCACCGTAAGCAAGCAATGCTGCTCCAGCCACAATCATAACGATACCGACGATGCTTAGTGCTTTCATAACTTCCAATGTTCAACCGGCTTTTGGCGAAAGCCAGAATGAAATCAGAATTTCGTGCAAAGCCAATGCCGGTGGCATCGTGTCTCGTAAAGATGATTGGAATGGATGCCCGGATGAAAAAACTACACCGGGGTGTAAACCTGCGCTCCTTTTTCCACAAACTCGCGGCTCTTCTCCTCCATGCCTTTTTGGATGGCATCTTGTTCCGAAAGCGCCTGTTCCGCGGCATACTGGCGGACGTCTTCGGAAATTTTCATCGAGCAGAAGTGCGGGCCGCACATCGAGCAGAAGTGGGCGGTTTTAGCGCCGTCCTGCGGCAGGGTTTCATCGTGGAAAGATCGCGCGGTCTCGGGATCGAGACCAAGATTGAACTGGTCTTCCCAGCGGAATTCGAAGCGGGCCTTGGATAGGGCGTTGTCACGGTATTGTGCGCCGGGGTGGCCTTTGGCGAGATCCGCGGCATGGGCGGCGAGCTTGTAGGTGATGACACCGGTTTTGACGTCCTCCTTGTTAGGCAGGCCGAGGTGCTCCTTGGGTGTGACATAACATAACATCGCACATCCATACCATCCGATCATCGCCGCGCCGATGCCGGAGGTGATATGATCGTAGCCGGGTGCGATGTCGGTGGTGAGAGGCCCGAGCGTGTAGAAAGGAGCCTCGTGGCACCATTCGAGTTGCTTGGCCATGTTTTCCTCGATCATGTGCATCGGCACATGGCCGGGGCCTTCGTTCATGACCTGGCAGCCCTTGGCCCAGGCGCGGGTGGTGAGCTCGCCCTGCACTTCGAGTTCGCCGAACTGCGCCTTGTCATTCGCATCCGCCACCGAACCGGGGCGGAGTCCGTCGCCGATGGAAAAACTCACATCATAGGCGGCACAGATATCACATATCTCATCCCAGTGGGTGTAGAGGAAGTTTTCCTTGTGATGGGCCAGGCACCACTTCGCCATGATGCTGCCGCCGCGCGAGACGATACCGGTCATGCGGCTGGCGGTCATCGGCACAAAGCGCAGCAGCACGCCTGCGTGGATGGTGAAGTAATCGACGCCTTGCTCGGCCTGTTCGATGAGGGTGTCGCGATAAATTTCCCAGGTGAGGTCCTCGGCCTTGCCGTTGACCTTTTCCAGTGCCTGATAGATCGGCACGGTTCCGATGGGGACGGGTGAGTTGCGCAGGATCCACTCACGGGTGGCGTGGATGTTTTTGCCGGTGGAAAGATCCATCACGGTGTCCGCGCCCCACTTGGTGGCCCAGCGCATTTTCTCAACTTCCTCTTCGATGGAGGAAGCGACGGCGGAGTTGCCGATGTTGGCGTTGATTTTGACGAGGAAATTGCGGCCGATGATCATCGGTTCGCATTCCGGATGGTTGATGTTGAGCGGGATGATGGCGCGGCCGGCGGCGACTTCCGATCTCACAAACTCCGGAGTGATTTCGGCGGGAATGCGCTGGGGGAAACGGCGGAAGATATTGGGTGTGTAGGGATTGGAGATCGTGGATTGAGGATCGTGGATTGAGGATTCCTGGGCGGAGCCCTTGTGCTGCTTGAGCAAGTCATTGCGGACGATGTCGTCCCTGAGATTTGAAATTTGAGATTTGAGATTTGAGATTTTCAAATTCTCGCGGATGGCGATGAACTCCATCTCGGGGGTGATGATGCCTTGGCGCGCGTAGTGGAGCTGGCTGACGGGTTTGCCGGTGGAGCGCAGCGGCTTGCGGCGCTGCGCGGTGAGGCCGGGAAACTCGCGCAGGCGGTTGGCTCGCTCGGTTTGCGAAGCATATGCGGCGTGTGCTTCCGTGAGATAGCCGTTGTCCTGCGGCTTGACCTTGCGGCCCTCGTATTCCTCCACATCGCCGCGCTCAAGAATCCACTCGCGTCGCAGTGCCGGCAGGCCCTCCTCCACGGTGCCGGTGAATGCCGGGTCTCCCCATGGGCCCGAGCAATCATACACGCGCACCGGCTCATTCACTTCGATGCGGCCGTTCATGGATTTGGTTTCCGAAAGCGCAATCTCGCGCATCGGCACGCGCACTTGTGGGTGGAATTGGCCATCGACATAAACCCGCGTGGATGCGGGCAGCGGGGAGCGTGAGGCGTCGTGGGTTGCAGATGAGGCGGATTCTTCGGGGCGGATCATGGTGGAGTGGAAGTGATGGGAATCATGAAAAAGCCGCGCGGAGATGCGCGGCCGGATGGAGGGAAACAGAATGTCTCGACTCCCTACGGCGGCATGATCCGCGTCAGGTTCGGAGGGTTTTTTCCCCGCGTGGGAAAATCTCGGCCGCGTGATCGCGCGGCTCCCCTGTCTTACGCGCCAAGGGTGGGGGCTGAACCGAGAGCTGTCAAGATGGTGCTCCGGCCAACTTGCTCGTTGAAACTGGCGTCAATCAGGGGAGTGGTAAAAAAACCGCCGATGCCGGGCACGGCCAGCGTGGGGGATGGACCAGGCATGCCACCGCTCATTGTTTGCGCTCCAAGGCCAGTTCCACCAGCTTCGCCGCCTGTTCGCGGATTTCCTTCATGGTTTCCGGCTTCGGATCCTCGCCGTCCTCGATCGCCATTTCGTTGCGCAGGCCGGAAAGTAAGTTGCGCATGGCCAGGTAGTTCGGCCGTTCGGAAATGCGCGGCTCCAAGCCGGCCACCGACTCGGTGTAGTAATCCGCAATGTCCTCACGCATCAATTTGCGGGCGCGCTCCGGAGAAAACTGCTTGTCCACCGCAACGGTGGCCACTTGCAGTGCGCGAATCCAGCCGCCGAGTGAGATCAGGTGCGCGAGGTCGGCATCTTTCAGGATGACCAACTCGGTCTCCACATCCCGCTGGGTGGACGCGAGTTCTTTTTTCAACTGCGCGACATCCTTGTTTTTCGCGCTGTCGAGCAGGGCCGCGGCATGGCGGTTCACGCGGTCGCCGGCACCGAGGGCCTTGCCGTATTTCGTGAGTCTGGCGGCCAGATCCTCCACTTTCTCCAATTGCTCGGCCTGCACCATCAGGAATCCATCGGCGATCAGGAAGCCGAGTTCGATGGCAAGGTCCGCGCGGTCCAGCGGCATCCGCTCGGGCAGCTTGAGCTCGGTTTCCAAAATCGGCAGCGGCATCAGGAATTGCAGGGTGTCGAAAAGTTTCGAGATCGACGGCGCGGTGAACTCATTGACCGCCAGTTCCTCCCTCACATGCGGATCATCCAGCAGGTCCGCCGGGATGTCGTTGATTTCCCTCACCTCCCCTTCCGGCGCGGCAGCGGCGGGCGCGGATTCCTCCGCCACGGCCAGCGGCATGACCCACATCACAAGCAAGGCAGAGAGGATTGTCTTACGGATCTTCATGCGCGGAGGATTGCATCAGGCGGCCGATTCGGCAACCGGCAAAAAGCGGAGCACCCTCGCCGTGGCCGCCGGAATCACCCGAGTTTGCACTTGCAACGACATTTCCCAGCGCCTAAGAGTCCGGTCGCACAGCTTCTGACGAAAGAAAGGAGTGGGTCTCGCACCCACTCTTTTGCGTCTCCGGACATCAGAAGCTGCGATTGCAGACACCGCCCGCCATGACCAACGATATCGTCGCCCTCATCGAGTATTACGAAAAGGAAAAAGGAATCGACCGCGACAAGGTCGTGGCCGCTTTGGAATTCGCCTTTATCTCCGCTTACCGCAAAATGGTTCCCGGTGCGGATGCCATCGAAACACTGCGTGCCGATGTGAACACCCGCAAGGGTGAGACCCGCATTTTCGCCTCGCTGACCGTGTGCGCCGACGAGGGATACAAGGACAAGTTCAACCAGGTGCCGCTCACCACCGCGCTCAAAAAGAATCCCGCCGCGCAGCCCGGAGACATCCAGGAGTTCAACGTCACGCCCAAGGATTTCGGCCGCATCGCCGTGCAAACCGCCAAGCAGACGATGATGCAGCGGCTCCGCCAGGCGGAAAAGGAAATGATTTACGAGGAGTTCAAGGACCGGGCAGGCGACATCGTTTCGGGCACCGTCCGCCGATTCGAGCGCAATGACGTGATGATCGACCTCGGCAAGTTCGAGGGCGTCATGCCAAACAAAGAGCGCGTCCAAGGCGAGGACTACAACATCGGCGACCGCATCCGTTGCTACGTCTTGGCGGTGGAAAACGAAGGCCGCGGCCCCGAGATCATCCTCTCGCGCAGCCACCCGAACTTCGTCCGCCGCTTGTTCGAAGCCGAGGTGAATGAAATTTCCGACCGCACTGTGGAAATCCGCGGCATCGCCCGCGAGTCCGGTTTCCGCACCAAAGTCGCCGTCTGGAGCATGGACCCGAAAGTGGACCCCGTAGGTGCCTGCGTCGGCATGCGCGGCGCGCGCGTCAAAAACATCGTCCGCGAGCTCAACAACGAGAAGGTGGACATCATCCGCTGGAGCGAGGACCCGCGTGAATTCGTGCGCGAGGCACTCAAACCCGCCGAACTCCGCTCGATCACCATTGATGAGGCAAACAAGGTCGTCCACGTCACCGTCGATGAGGCGGATCTCAGCAAGGCAATCGGCCGCAAGGGCCAGAACGCCCGCCTTTCCTCACGCCTGATGGGCTGGGACGTCCAGGTCCGCCGCGACGAGTCGAAGGAAGAGCAGTTCAAAGAGAAAATCGGTGGAGCTGCCCACACACTTGGCGAACAACTCGGAATCTCCGACGAACTCGCCGAAAAACTCACCGTCGCCGGCGGCATCTCACCGGAATTCATCACCGGCATGTCCGAAGAAGACATTTCGGAGGCCTTGGAAATTTCCATCGAAGAGGCCGCGCCCATCCTCGCCCGCGCCTTGGCCATTGTCAGCAATGCCGAATCCGACGACACCAACGACTAAGTTCCATAACTTTTGCACTCCCCCACCCTACCTCGAACACCGCAGATCAGCCGGATGCCAAAAAACAGCGACAGCTCACCCGAAAAGGAAAAAGTGCTCGATCTTCTCGATACGGGCAAAAAACCGTCACGCCGTGAGCGCCAGCGCAAGGAAGCCGAACCCGCAGCCCCCGCCGCACCCAGCAAGCTGGAAAAGGCCAAAAGCGAAGCGCTCGATCTGTTTTCCGAGGAAAAGAAACCCAAGGTGCGCAAGACCGTCAGCGCCGCCAAACCTGGCCTGACCCCTATCTCCAAGCTGCTTGACCGCGAGGAACCGATCATCGTCAAGCATCCTGCCAGTGCGCCCGTGCCGTCGCCCGAGGTTGCCCAAGCCGCTGTTTCCGTTGCGGATGCCGTTGCGGATGACGTCGACGCTTCCGCCGATCCCAAGCTGATCGTCATCAAGCCACCCATCCTCATTCCCGAGCTGGCCGCGCGCCTTGGAGTCAAACCCTTCAAAATCACTGCCGACCTGATCAAGATCGGCGTTTTCCCCGGCCCCAACCAACCACTCGAACCGGACATCGCCGCCAAAATCTGCGAAATGCACGGCTTCACCTTCGAGCGCGAAAAGCGCGACAAGGACAAGGGTTTCCACAAAATCGAGGAAGTCATTAAAGAACCGGAAGTCCCCGCCGAGGAGCCCGAGGACCAACTCAAGGACCGTCCGCCCATCGTCACGATCATGGGCCATGTGGACCACGGCAAAACCTCCATCCTCGACTTCTTCCGCAAGTCCAAGGTGGTCGCTGGCGAAGCGGGTGGCATCACCCAGCACATCGGGGCCTATCAGGTGATCCACAACGACCGGGAAATCACCTTCCTCGACACCCCCGGCCACGCGATTTTCTCCGACATGCGCGCCCGCGGCGCGGACATCACCGACATCGTCATCATTGTGGTCGCCGCCAACGACGGAATCATGCCGCAGACACTTGAGGCCATCAATCACGCTAAAAAGGCCGGTAAAACCATCATCGTCGCCATCAACAAGTGCGATCTGCCGTCCGCTAATGTGGACCGCGTGAAAAGCCAGCTTGCTGAAAACGGCCTGCAAACCACCGACTTCGGAGGCGACACGGAATTCGCCGCAGTTTCCGCGCTTAACGGCCAGGGCATGGAGGATCTGCTCGAGTTGGTCGCCCTGCAGGCCGAAGTTCTCGAACTCAAGGCCAACCCCAAAACCACCACCCGCGCCGCCGTCATCGAAGCCCGTGTGGTCCCCGGCCGTGGCACCACCGCCACTGTCATCATCGAGTCCGGCACCCTCAAGACCGGCATGCCCTTCATTTGCGGCCCGTTTTCCGGAAAAGTCCGCTCGCTGGTCAACGACCGCGGCCAGACCATCAAATCCGCCCACCCCGGTATGCCCGTGGAAGTCATCGGTTTTGAGGAACTCCCCAACGTCGGCGATCACCTCACCGAGATGAAAACCGAGCGCGAGGCCAAGACGCTGGCCAGCGAGCGCCAGGAAGCGATGCGCCTTGAACGACTCAAACCGCAGCACCGCAACCGCATGCAGGATCTCTACGCCATGGTCAACGATGGCGGCGGCAAGGCCCAGCTCAAGCTCATCCTCAAGTGCGACGTGCAAGGCTCCGTGGAAGCCATCAGGAAAGCCGTGCTCGCCATCGAATCTGCAAAGGTCGAGTCCTCGTTCATCACCGCCGCCGCCGGCCCTATCACTGAGTCGGACGTCGCCTACGCCGCATCCACCGATGCCATTATCCTCGGCTTCAACGTCAAGGTCGAGGCCAAGGCAGTCAAGGCCGCCAAGGCCGCCGAGGTGGAAATCAAACTCTACTCTGTGGTTTACGAACTCATCGACCAAGTGCGCGAGGCAATGCTCGGACTGCTCGAACCGCTCACCCGCGAGACGGTCATTGGCCACGCAGAGGTCCGCCAGGTGTTCAAGCTCTCGCGCGGCCGTGCCGCCGGTTCGTTTGTCACCGACGGCCGCATCCACCGCAAGGCCCACGCCCGCGTCATCCGCGGCGGCATCCCGGTCTTCGACGGCCGAATGTCCACGCTCCGCCGCTTCCAGGAAGAAGTCGAGGAAGTCCGCACCAACTTCGAATGCGGCATCCGCCTTGGCGAATTCAATGAATACCAGGAAGGCGACATCATCGAGTGCTACAAACTCGATAAAGTCCCGCAGACGCTGTGAAGTAAAAGCTGAGATTCTGAAATGCTGAAAAGCTGAAATTCAGAGTTCAATCTTCGAAGTTTTATCATATTTCAGCATCCCAGCATTTACCACCAAATGTCCCGCCGCTTAGATCGAGTCAACGAACTGCTCCGCCGTGAGATCGGCAATGTCATCCAAAAGGATTATGAATGGCATGGCAAACTCGTCACCGTGAGCGAGGTGGAAATCACCCAGGACCTCAAGGAAGGCAAAGTCTGGACCAGCGTGCTCGGCGGCGATGCCGGCCCGGTCATCGACAAGCTCAACCGCGAACACGGCTCCATCCAAGGCAAGGTGATGAAGCGCGTGGTTCTCAAATCCACTCCCGTGCTGCGCTTCTGCTGTGACAACTCCGCCGCCCGCGGCGTGGGCATGGTCAACCTGCTTGAAGAAGTTGACAAACTGCCGAAAGCTCCCGAGGCGGAGCCAGAGTGAGATTGGCTTTTCCCCGCTGGCCCAAAAACCGTCGCATCACGCCACAAACAAGCCGACGATGGCGGCGCTTGTCAGATTCGACAGCGTGGCAGCAGCAACCGCCTTGAGGCCGAGTCGCGCGATTTCCTGCCGGCGCGTCGGTGCCATGCCGCCAAGCCCGCCTAACAGGATCGCAATCGATGACAGGTTGGCAAATCCGCACAAGGCCACCGAACAAATCGCGCGCGTCTTGGCGGTCATCGCCTCCTGAATCTTGGTGAGTTCGACATAAGCGACAAACTCGTTGAGCACGATTTTCTGGCCGATGAGGCTGCCGCCATCGCGGATTTCGGCAAAGGGAATTCCCGCCAGCCATGCCAGCGGCGAGAAAGCCCAACCGAGGATCCATTGCAGGCTGAGGCCTTGCATTCCAAACCATGCGCCGATGCCGCCGAGCATCAGGTTCAACAGCGCGATCAGACCGATGAATGCCAGCAGCATGGCTCCCACATTGAGCGCGAGTTTCAGGCCGGTGGCGGCACCCAATGCCGCAGCGTCCAGCACGTTGGCGGGATTTTCGTCGCCTTCCGCAAACGCCGGCACCGCCTCCTGCGGCTTGTCGATTTCCGGCATCATCAGCTTGGCATACAACAATCCCCCCGGCGCGGCCATGAACGAGGCCGCCAGCAGATATTTCATCTCCACACCCATCGATGCGTAGCCCGCCAGCACCGAGCCCGCCACACTTGCCAAGCCGCCCACCATCACTGCAAACAACTCCGAGGTTGTCATGCGCGGCACATAGGGCTTCACCACCAGCGGCGCCTCGGTCTGGCCTACGAAAATGTTGGCCGCCGCGGACATCGACTCCGCGGAGCTCGTTCCTAACAATTTCCGCAAGCCGCCGCCCAGCAACCGGATCACCCGCTGCATGATGCCCAGATAATACAAAACCGCGATCAACGAGGAGAAAAACACGATCATCGGCAGCACACGCAGCGCGAACACAAAGCCGATGCCGCCTCCGTCCGCTGTCAGTGGCCCGAAGAGGAAATCCACGCCAGTCTTTCCCGCGCCGATCGCATCAGTCACCAACGTGCTGAGCCAGTCGAGCGCATCGCGCCCCTGCGGCACACCAAAGACCAGAGCGCCGATGCCGATCTGGATCGCAAACGCCAATCCCACCGTGCGCCAGCGCACCGATGTCCTGTGGCTCGACATCGCCCATGCCACCGCCATGAAAACCCCGATTCCCAAGATGCCAATCATTCCGCTTGCTATCGCATCCCCCCCGCCCGGGGAAGCACCATTCCTCGTTTTTCTTGCCCGCAGCCGCCACCCCGGCCAGTCTCCGCGCGGTGGATGAGCACGAACAGAACCCGATGGACGACTTGCTGCGGGCACTCGATGCGGCCGATTGCAGCGCGCTGCTTGCCGCCGCCGAGGATGTCCACTACGCCGACCTCGCATCGCTCTACGAAAACCTCGACGACGAAAAGCGCGACCTGTTGCTGAAAACCATCGGCCCGGAACTTGCCACCGACGTCATCGCCGAGCTGCCGGACACCCTCATCGAGGATGCGCTCAACCACTTCAAGCCAGCCCAACTCCGCGTGCTGTTAGGAAATCTTTCTGACGACGACCGCGTGGATGTATTCCAAGTGGTCAGCGAGGAAGCACAGGTCCGTTTCTTCAGTTTGCTCGGCCCGCGCGACAAGGAACTCACCCGCAGCCTGCTCAAATACGAGGAGGACACCGCCGGCGGCCGGATGACCACCCGCATCGGCCGCATCACCGCCGACATGACGGTGAAACAAGCCATCACTGTGCTACGCCGCGATCGCGAGGACACCGAGACGCTCGCACGGATTTTCGTGGTCGATGAACAAGGCCGCCTCGCCGGAAAAATCCGCCTGCGCGACCTCGCCTTCAGCACTTGGGACACGCCCATCCGCGATATCATGGAGGAGGCCGACGAATACATCCTCGCCAACGCCGACCAGGAAGAAGCAGCGCGCACGCTTTCGAAATACGACCTTGTTGTGCTTCCGGTGGTCGATGAATTCCATCATCTGTTAGGTGTGCTCACCTATGATGATGCGCTGGAAATTCTGCAGGAAGAATCCACCGAGGACATTGAAAAACTCGCTGCCATCAGTGGTGAGCAATCCGAGGTGACCTATCTGAATACCAGCGTCGCGCTGCAATACCGCCGCCGCGTGGCGTGGTTGGTGGGCTTGGCATTTGTTTCCATCGCCTCCGGCTATGTGATGTTTCGTTTCAGTGAAACGCTGGAAAAAGCCTTTGTTCTCGCACTCTTCCTGCCGATGGTGGTGGCGGCCGGCGGCAACTCCGGCGGCCAAGCCGCCACCATGGTGATCCGGGCGATGGCGCTCGGTGAAATCGATACCGGCAACGCATTGCGCATCGCCTGGAAGGAAGCGCGCACCGGGCTTTTTCTCGGTCTCTCGCTCGGTGTTGCGATCGCAGCATTCATCACCCTCATCCTTCCCAGGCTGCAAAATGGCACCGGCGCGGATTTCGATTTCCTCCACCTCGCCGCCGCCGTCGGCGCCGCAATCACCGTGCAGGTTCTATCAGCCACGGTGCTCGGTGCGCTGCTACCCATCGGCGCGCGCGCCATCAAGCTCGACCCAGCCGTCGTTTCCTCGCCATCACTCGCGTCCACCGTCGATGTCTCCGGTATGTTGATTTATTTCTCCACCGCCGGTGCGATTCTAAATCTGCATTGAGGAAACGACAGATTTCTTGGGATTGAAATGTGTCGGTTTTGCCTCTTTCCGGCGCTGGGATGAAATAAAACTGCGCTTTGTGAAACAATCACATCTTGCGAACCACGAGGACGCGTCGGTCCAATACCATCTGTTCCTCACTTCCTGTAGGTTGGATGGGATACAATTCGCCATAGCCATGGGTGCCGGGCGCAGGTTGCATGCATGCTGCGGCAATAAGCAATGCGTATGATTTTTTCACGATGATAGTGGTGATTGGTCGAGAGGTTTAATCGCAGCATCCCGAGATCTTGGATCCGCTTTTCTCCAAGGCTTCTTCAACCGCTTCACGGGTTTCGCCGGCGCGTTTCTGAATCCTTCCAATCAATTCGTCTTTTTTTCCTTCGACGTATTGAAGGTCGTCATCCGTGAGATTCGCCCACTTCTGGGTCAGCTTCCCTTTGATGATGTTCCAGTCGCCTTTGATTTGTAGTTTGTTCATGATGTTTAGTTGTTTATGATATGATTCATGTTCAATGCGCCGGTGAAAATAATCCAGCCGCCGTATTACCCTCGCAGAATACATATGAGTCAAAAAATAGCCAATAGGGTGATTCCCTACCGCGGATTTACCAAGAATTTCACAACCCACGCCGGCGTCCCCGAACTTGCGGATCTCGGGATCAGGTTCGCCTCGTGGCGATAGCAGGCCGATGCGCTCAAATCTGTGGCATGAGAGACGAAGTGGATCTGGGAAAACCAAAAAACCTGTCAGAAAACCAGCATGTGACGGCTCCAAAATTTTCAGGGCGCAACTCTTTCTCCTGGCAGTTGTTTCATGGATGTGTCCCGGGACATTTCCTCCTGCCTCATGTTCTCAGCAATAGCGCGCCTCCGTGTCGGAAGCGCTGCGGATTATGCTAGGGGCATGCCAAGGCCTAATATCATTACTCATCCATTGTCATGAATCGCCTCGTTTCCCACGGCCTTGCCATCGCCTTGGCCACAACACTCCACGGACAAGTCTATGATTTCTCCGCCGCGTCGGCCCATCTGGACGCCAATCTCGCCGTGTTTAACAACCGCATCCTCGTCATCGTGGAGCACGAGACCATGGGCGAGATCTTCCGCTATCGGTCCGGCCTGATCTCACAAGACACGAAGCTCGCCATCGCATCGGCCAGCAAGTGGCTGTCCGCCGCCATCGTGCTGTCATGTACCGAGAAAGGATTGTTCAATATGGATGACCGCGTGGGCCAATACCTGCCCATTTTCGATACCTATGGAAAAGGCCACATCACCATCCGTCAGTGCTTCTCCATGAAGAGCGGCCTGTCGCTGGCAGACCCTGCCTACGAGCTCGATTCCTCCCTTACACTGCAGCAGTCGGTGGATCTTATCGCTGCCAACACGCCCATTGTTTTCACTCCGGGCACCATGCTCGACTATCAGGCGGACGGCATGCAGACCGTGGGCCGAATTTGTGAAGTGGTCACCGGCAAGGACTGGCGCACACTGGCACGCGAGGTGCTCTTCGATCCGCTAAACATGCCCGAAGCGGACTACAACACCTTCGGGCTTAATCCCGCAGTGGCGGGTGGCGCGCGATGCTCTGCGGCCGAATACCTGAAATTCCTCCGCATGATCCTCCGCAACGGTTTGGCGGATAACGGCAATGTCATCCTATCCAGCCGCAGCGTGCAGGAGTTCTTCACCAATCAAACCTACGGCCTGCCGGAATATTACAGCCCGATCCAGGATTCCGGGTTCTATGTCTATGGCGAGCGTCCTGATTACGGCATGGGCTCGTGGGTCATGGCGCAGAATCCCGCGGGCGGCGCGGTGGAGGAAGTCGCCAGCCCGGGCGCGTTCGGAACTTTTCCTTGGGTGGATCGCAAGCGTCAGCTGCGCGGCATCATCTTCATGCTCGGAGTGGGTTCTACCGCCTGGCAAGCCAGTGTGGAACTCCAGTCGATCCTCCGCGCCGAGATCGATCTCAAAGGCCTCCCGGCCGAGGAACCACCCGGGCCGGTAACCTCCAGCCGCGTTCCCGGTTATCTGAAACTTTCCTGGCCCGGTGACGGCGAGTTGGAAACGTCCACCGATTTCAAGACCTGGGTGCCGCTATCGTGGGCATCCTCGCCTTTTCACGAATCGCTGGACCGCCCGCCTGGAATCAAGATGTTCTACCGCGTCCGCCGGACCCTGTAGGGACCTCGCCGCCAGCAGGTCGGCGCTGGCAACCGAGGCTATCACAACATGCGCCCGCTATCGGATCGGGAATGGGGCCCGGGGGCGGGCAGAAGCAGACGTCGGAACTGGAGTAAAATTGCTCCAGCTAAAGTTTCACTAAGGCTTGAGCGTGCTTTCCAGCCGGAGGAAGCCGCGGTCTGCGGAAATGGGCAGCCAGGCGCGCGCGAGGCCGTCGGGACCGGATTGCGGCAGCACTGCAATGGGCGTGAAGGGAGTTGTTAGATCATATGAATACGCCGGCGAGAGCGAGTAGCGGCTGGAAACCGGCAGGCGGATCGGATAGGCAAGTTCGAGCAGCGGGCCCTGGCCGAAATCCCTCACGGCGGAGGAAACTTTCCACGCATCATGGCGCGTGGGGTCGAGACCGACGGCGAATTCCACCGCCGCTGCATTGCCATCGCCATCGGAATCATCGTCGTGCGGCAGGCCTGTTAGACCGAAGGCCGTCATCCATGTGGCGAAGGGCATGTCGATTTGAGCGGCTGACTTGTAGTGCAGTCCGGACAGGATTTCGGTGGCGCTGAGCCGGGCGATGCCGGTATGGTAACGGATGTTGAAGGCGTCGATGATTTCGTTGGCGATGAAGGCCTGGGCGTTGGTGTTGGGATGGAAGTTCGCGCTGTATTCGCCATTGAGCCAGACGTAGTCGAGATTGCCGCTGGTGGAACCGGCGTTGATGAAAGGGATGCCGTGGATGACCAGCGGTGCGGGCTGCAGCAGCCTGAGGGTGGGCGTGAACACGTCCGCGTAGCCGAGCCCGCGCTGGTGTGCCAGGGCAGCCAAGCCGCTGTTGAGCTGCCCCAGCACCTCGCTGACGCGGCCTGTGGCGAGCGGATCGGTGGGATAACGCCTCTTGATATCCGGCGTGATGCCGATGTGCGGGACGTTGACCAATACAATCTGCAGGTCCGGGTTGAGCGTCAGCACACGGTCGAGAATCTCCGCGGCATCGTTGAGGAAATCGGGAATGAAAGTTCCGGCGGAGCCACCTTGATAAATAGTGCCATAGACGGCGCGCACGTCGTTGCCGCCGATGAACAAGACAAGCCGGTCGGCGTTGGTTTGGATCTGTGTTTCCAGATCGCTCCGGCTGAATGCGGTGTCCTTGTTCAGATCCGAAAGCGATAATAGCAGCGAAAGATTGAGGTCGGCATCTACCATGTCGCGGAAGGTGGTTTCGCCAGCCATGAAAGAGCGGAGTTCCTCGATTTTGAGCCCCGGTAGTGACCAGTTCGAATCATGGCGGAAAAGCAGTGTGTAGATGCTGGCCAAGCGGAACTCCCGGCGCGCGCCGATGTCGAAATAGGATTTTCGATAGGCTGGATTGTTGAGGATTTCGATCCAGTTGCGCACCTCCGGGCCGAAGCCGTCGCCGAAAGTGGCCACGAAAGGAATCCACACCTCGAATCCGAACTCGGCTTCATAGGCGTAGGTGAGCGAATCACCCAGTGTCACGCATTGCCCGGAGACCGGTGAGGGTTGGAGAAACCATGCAGCGGAGAGGATGAGGGGTAGCGCTTTCATGGCCGGGCTCCTCACCCATCGCCGTGCTCCGGCGATTAGCAAACGCTAAAGCTCGATGCCGCTGCGCAATCACGGCAGAGACGGTGAAACTCGCTGATGAAGTGCGGCGAGAACGAACGATGATTTCTCCGGATTGATTTCCATGTTCTTTAACGTGTCAGTTTTCCCTTTTCCCGGAACTGAAGTCGAGGATCAGGCTGCGATGGTCCTTGCGGATGGTGACTTGATCGGCGGGATAAGTGCTGGTGATGAAGGGACTTTGATATGTGAAGGGCGGCGCGTATTGGACCGGAGCGCCGTTGATTTGCGGGGGCTCGCCAGACTTGGCGAAGAAGGTGAAGCGGCCGGAATCCTGCAGGCCGGTGTATTCCAGCACGCGATCGCGGTAGGAAAACGGATTAGCCAGCACCGCCTTGCTGAAGGCGGCTAAATCCGGGAAGTCGGCATGGCGTGCCACCTCGATGATGACCGGTGAATACGCGTCCTCCAGCCGCATCCAGTTGTGGTCCGCGCCCTCCCAAGTGAAGCCGCCGTCGACCGGCCGGACCGCAGCGTAGGCATGCGGGGCCTCGACAAATACCCAGCCCGCTTCCTCCGTGCGGCGCATTTCCTTCCAAAAATAGACGCGCATGTCATCGGCAGTGTATTGGCTGGTGTCGAGTTTCTGCACGATGAGCGTGCCCTTGTTCTGCACGGACCATTGTTCGTTGTTGCCGCGGTCGTGCTCGCCGGTGGCGGTGGCCTGCGGAACAGTTGCGGGGAAAACCAGTAGAAGCCGAACTCGCTGTTTTCCAGCCTGCCATCCGGCGCGAGCAGTTCCTTGCGGACATCAATAACCGCTTGGTTTGCCTCGGGCAGGCGCTCATTGCGGAACATCGCGGCAAGTGCGAAGCATAACTTGTTCCAGGCAAATTGCTGCATCTGCTCCGGCGCGGCGGGACCGGGGAAGGTTTGCTCCACCTGGCTGCGCAGGACCTTGTCACGCCGGGCCTCGAAACCGTCGAGCACGGCCTGGAGCTGGGCATCGGAGAGTGATGCGGCATGGTCCTTGTTTTCAGAGCCTTGGGCGCCACTTGTTAGCAAGGCAAGCACCAGGATGCTTGTCAGTCTGGCACACCCCCATGCCGCACTTTGGATATTGATTCGAGACTTCATTCCTCGGGTCATCAGGGGATTCATCATTCCAACTACCGATGCATGCGAGTGCTTCATTCACGGCCGCAAAATCACCATTTCGACTCGAAACGATATTTCCCCGCCTCGACCCGCAGCACGGCATGGCCGGGCGCGGCAGACAGGAATGTGACACCCGGCGCATCGGCAATCGCCGCGCCCCTCTCGGTGATGCCCGCCGGATCGGCGGCCGGCATGTGAACGGTGGCTTGCGAATTCGGCGGGATGGTGATTTCCAACACCAAGCTCCCGCCATTTCTTTCCCAGCGGCTGCGGATCGTGCCGTAGGGGGATTCGGTTAGGCCTTCGGCATAGGTCAGGTCGCCGGCGATGACTGGTTGAATCAGAAACGACTGGAAACCCGGATGCGCGGGATCGGGACGGATGCCGGCCAGGCTTTTGACAAACCACGAGGATACCCCGGTGTAGCAGGTGTGGATGCGGCTTGGTACATCCACATTCCAATACTCCGGCCATGTATCTTCGCCACGCTTTAGGAAATAACCATAACTCGGTTCCTCGGTGCGGGTGAGATGATCGAACAAAACCTTGTTGCAGTCTGCTTCCTCGATCAGATGCTTGAAGAGGACCGGCAACCCGGAGCTGCCCATGTCGAGATAGGTTTTTTCGCGGAGCTCCCGTTGCAACCCCGCGGCGATGGCGGGCCGCAGATCATCCGGCGTGATGCCCGCGAGCAGGGCAAAGGCGAGCTGCACTTGCGTGCCGTTGGAATAGATCTGTTTGTCGGGATGGTAATAGGTTTCGTGAATCCGGATGCGCAGCGCGTTGAGCCGCTCGCGGTAAAGCGCCGCATCGTCCTGATGGCCGAGGATTCCGGCGATCGCGATGAAATCGGCGAGGTTCATGGCATAGACGCAGTTGTTGAAGTATTCCGCCTCGGGTGAATCACCGCGTTCCTTGCGTTGTTCGGGCGCGGCCCAGTCGCCGAGGAATTTCCCCCAATGCTCGTGATAATTCCGGAGCAGACCGTCCGAGACATTTGAGTGCAGGAATTCCAGCCAGCGCCGACTAGACGGATAGGTTGTTTCGAGAATGCGTCGGTCGCCAAAGTGCTGATAGAAACTCCACGCGATGTTCAGTCCCGCGCTGCTCCACATCGGGCCGCCGTAGTGCTGGTTGATCTGCGGCGCGGTGTGGTGGATCCAGCCGTTTTCCTCCTGGACGTCGGACCAGTCGCGGACGTGTTTCATATACATCGCGGCGGAGTCGTAATACGGAAACGCGATGCCCCATGCGCAGGCAAATGCGACCTCGCCATAACCGAGCCGCTCACGATGCGGGCAATCCATGGTATAACCTTCGATCAGGTTGGCGCGCCAGGTCCAGAGGTCGACCTCGTAGATTTGATTCAGAAGTTCGTTCGACGAGGAAAAAGATCCGGTGCGCCGGAGATCGGTGCTCAGTGCGCTGCCGGTGATGTCTTCGGGCCGGGGCTCGGATTTCAATCCGGTGAGAGTGACGAAGCGGCCCGCCATGTAGTTGAAACGATGGCGGAAGACTTCCTCGTCCGCACCCGCGCTGATGAAGAAGCTCCTCTGATCAAAGTCTTCGACGGTGCCGTCCTGGTTGGCGGTCTGGATCATCACCTCGTCGCCCGCAGCCAGTCCGCGCATTTTCATTTCCAGCCAACCGGTGAAATTTTTTCCCATATCAACCCGATAAGTCTCTCCCTGGCGAGTGACAGATTTTGCGGGAATCGTCTCGATCAGCCGCGTCGGCTCCATCATCTGGGCGGAGAGTTCGACATCGAAGGCGGCCTCCTTGGCAGCCGCCCACCCGCTGTCGTCGAAGCCGGGCGCATTCCAATCTTGGATGTGGCGGCGGGCGTCGATGCGTTCGCCGCCATTGGCTCCGGCATCCAGGAGATCGCCGCCGGTGTTTCCCGAAGAGCTTATTTCACAGCGCCACGCGGCGTCCGAGGCGAGTGAGAGATTTTTGCCATCCGCCAATGTGGCATGAAACCGGACGCGGAGTGCCGGGCGGGTTTTGAAAAAACTATAACGTCCCCAGCCCGGCCCGTGCCAGATGGCAATGGTGTTGTCGCCGGGTTTCAGCAGTCGGGCGATGTCGTAGGTGAGGTAAAGCACACGCTTGTCGAGTCGCGATGCGGCCGGGGCCAGGTGATGGTTCGCGGCTTTTTCGCCGTTGATATACAACTCATGATAACCCAGCGAGGCGATGTGGATGAGAGCGGTATCGATGGGTTGTTCGAGCTTCAGGTTGCGGCGGAACCAGATGTGCTTGGTCACTGGCGCGTCCGGATGGTGAATCCACGGACCCTGCCAGTCCTCCGCATTCAACAGCCCCATGGTGAACCGCGCCGGGTCGCTCCACGGCGTGGGTTTGCCATCCTTGTCATGAACGCGCACTTGCCAGAAAACCGTCTGGTTCGAGACCAATGGCTTGCCACCATATGGGACAAGCAGCGACTGCGACGATTGCACCACGTCGCTATCCCAAAGATCTGCCCGCCCCTCGGTGAGGTGCTCCAGGCGGCTCGCAGCACGGATCTGCCAGGCGGTCTGTTTTTGTCCGCGCGCTGCATCGGCATCCGCAAGTTTCCAACTGAGGCGTGGAACGGCGACATCGACGCCAATCGGATCTCTCAAGTATCCGCAGCGCAGATCCACAGGAACGACTGCCAGCGCGGAGGAGGTGCCGATGGTGAAAACCGCGAGCTGGCAGCGCACGTCGTGTGTGAAGCGGGTTGGTAACAAATCTTTGGGTTTCATTTAGTGATATCTAATGATGCATGCCGGTGCCGATGATGGCACTGGCACCGGACAAGGCGGTTTCAATGGTCGGGTTTTTCCCCTGCGATTCGACGGTGAAGCCGTTGGGCAAGACCTCGCTGCCATAGTGTGCGCCTTCTTTCACCAGCCAGTTGTCGAGCAGGCGATGGAGCTGGGGCAGGGCTTTGTCGCCATCTCCCAGCGAGGCGTATTTGGAGGCGGCAACGGTCAGGCTGTAGCCGCAGAGATCATAGAACCCATCCTGATTCCTGAAGTTGAGCCAGTGGTCAGGAAGAGGCGTGCCTTCCTCCCGTCCACCGCGACTTCCTTCCATGCGGTGGCATAATCGCCGCCGGCCAGAAGGCGCGGCTCGACCACCGGGATGCCGTCGATTTCCTTGAGCACCGGCAGCGGGTTGCGCTCGTAGTTTGGCGAACGCTCGGGCCAGAGTTGATAGAAAGGAGAATCCGGATTGCCGGGCAGAAACTCCCATTTCCAAGGAGCCTGCGAACCATCGGCATTCGCCTCGGTGGATGTCACATCGATGAGATGGATCATTTCATCCCGCTGCGTGAGGGCGCGGAACTCGAGCTTGCCGAGGTCGGTCTGGATGGTTCCGCGCAGCTCCGCGTTCCAGAGATCCTGACGCATGGTGACGGGCACGGGCTGCGGCGGCGCACTGGCTGCGGGTTCATCCGCGGCCGTGCAGACAAGACAGCTTGCGAGAACGAGTGGCAGTGAAATTTCGCAGGCTGCAAACAAGTTGTTTTTCATGGGCATGGATGGAGGATTTCCGGATGTGCCTGCTTGCTCCCGAACCAGCTCGCCGGTTATTTCACGGAAATTTCGCGGCAAGCCATGTTCGCGAGACGTCGGGTCTTTCGATCACGCTCAGGTTTCGCAAGGTGACATCCATGCTCATTTGAGTTGCGTGATCTTCAGCATCGCGCAACCACGGTGAAGCGGCGTGTCGATTTCAAGCACATCCCCATTCAGACGCGTCGGCACTGTCTTCGTTTCCTTCACTCCCGGATGCAAGACTTCGACTTTCAAGTTGCCGGAAAGAAACGGCACATTGCGCAGCTGCACACGGACCGGGGTGTGTTGTGCGAGAGTGATTGGAACCACCCATCCTTCCAAGGTCTCGAACAAATTCGCTTGGGCGAGATTGCCGGCGATCTCGACACAGTGCGGCTCAAGCACCCATTTTTTGCCCTTCATCGCGGCCATCATGGCACCGTAGTTCAGCCATGGCTGGCGGTTTTCGATGGGATCCCATTTCACCCCGTGATCGTTTGCAGGATAGGGGCACATGGGATAAATCCCAAGATGCAGCCGCCGTTGCATGAAAACATCCTCCTGTCCCTTGGGAACGGGAAGGCCGCGCCAGAGCACGGTGGGCTTGTTCATCCCGAGGGTGGCCAAACCATTCATGCCACCGTTGTCGTCATCGGTCTCAGCTAGAAATCCATCCACATGCCGCATGATTTCGAGGCGTTTCGTGATAGGGCTGGCGAAGATGACTTTCCCAGCGCCATGCATCAGGGGACCCATGCGGTCCATCAGATGGTTCCATGACCAAAGGAAGGATCGGGCGGGTTTGCCATCATACCATGACACGCCGTCATCGCGGTCCAGGTTATAGAGGCGCAGCCAGTCCATCCGGTCGATGCATATGCCCGATGAATGCGGGAGGTTTTCGATGTGTCTGCGGAGTTGATCCAATATGAAGTCACGGAATACCGGTTCGCCGTTGTCCACCACTACGGACTCCTCCCACGAATAGAAGCATCCGCCGGGCTTGGATTGGACCCAGCCCGGATGGGGCCACTTGACGCCATCCAACGGGAGTTGATCCGGGACGCGATAAACTGCCGCGGCCAGACGGTTGAACAGGAACTCATTGCGATCGCGCCAATTCAGTTCGTTCCAAACATCCCGCTTGTCGCCGGCGGCAGCCGGGGGCGGCGGGTATTGAACGTGCGTGCCGAATTCCGTCACGCAGAAGTAGTCGAGCACCTTGAAACCCTTGTCGTTCATCCGCCGGCTGTAGTCGTCCATTTTGGCCATGGTCACCGGTTTGCGGGGCGCGGTGCGCTCCCATTTCCCCTGAAAGGGCGTCCACTCCTCGTCTTTGCCGACCGGAGGCAGGAACATGCCATAATACGGCCAGTCAAATGAGGCCCTCCAGTTGAAGGCATAGTTCATACTCTTGAGCGCTTCGACATCGAGCTCGCCATCATAGCCCGAGTAGGATGCGGTTCCAGAGAGCTCCACCACAGCGGGATTTTCCGGGTCGAAAAACTCCGCGAACCGGCTGCGCATCCAGCCGATGCCCGGCCGCCAGTCGTCCTCGTGGCTCTTGAGATAAAGTGTTAGCTTCACCGGCGTCCCCTTGGCAATCCGATGACGGTATAACAAAAACTCCGCCGTGCCGTCCGGCTCGATGGCAAGCTCCATGTCCAGCAGCGTTTGGTCCGGGGCGACCATCAGACTGAGCCCTCCGGCACCGGGCTCGATGAAGGTGGCGATGGGAATCGAAAAGAAGTTTTCATTCCGCGGCCGTTGTCGCCACGAATACCACGGAGAAAACGGCCGGTTCATCATGAAACGGGGCGCGCCATAGGTGTAAACCTTGGGAACCAGCGCCGATGTCCGCAGCGGATTCTCAATCTTGTTTTCGGTGTCCGCCGGCGCATCCCATGCGCTCCAGAACCGCGTGGTGGGCTTCGCCGGATGACCCAGTGCGCACGAAATGGGTGCCGACCATGGCAGATCGCTCTCACCCGTGATTTCGATCTCCCACTTTGCGGCGCCACCTTCATCCGGCGTGAAGGTCTCGCGCACCAGGCATTGCTGGCCTTCCTTTCCCTTCATGCGCCGCTCGACAGTGAGGGTGCCGTCATTCCCTTGAGTCACCTTGCCGGGTTCTGCGGCCGTCTCCTCAAGGGTGGATTTCAACGTCCATTCGCCGATGTTGCTGCTGCCGCGGAATGCGCCGGTGCCCTCGTCAAAGCTGGCTTTCATTTCCATGGCCGGTGCCGTTGCGACACCCGCCGCGATCATCACTATGGTCATCATTCGTTTCATTTTCATGGTTCTGTTGTTGGTTGTTCGAAAATTAAAAGTCCGTCATGAAAGGATCAAACGGGATCGCGTGCGGGAACCTTTCATGCGGTGGATTCAAAAGTATGGGAGGGCACTTTCTCATGCCTGTCACGGCACAAGGCCCAGTCCTCATCCTTGCGCCTTGCCGGATGAAGGATTTTCGAATCCGTGGTTTTCTCATTTGAGATGAGTGATCTTCAGCATGGCACAACCGCGGTGAAGCGGCGTGTCGATCTCCAGCGTATCGCCGTTCAAAATCGGCTGCACCGTCTTCGCTTCCTTCACCCCCGGATGTAACAACTCGACTCTCAAGTTGCCTGAAATGAACGGCATGTTGCGCAGCAGCACGCGGGCCTGGGGTGCCTTGCCGAATGTGATGGGAACGACCCATCCTTCCAAGGTTTCGAACATGTTCGCTTGGGCGGTGTTTTCCGCGATCTCGACGCAATGGGGCTCCAGCACCCACTTTTTGCCCTTCATCGCGGCCATCATGGCACCGTAGTCCAGCCATGGCTGGCGGTTTTCGATGGGATCCCATCCCACTCCGTGGTCGTTTGCAGGATACGGGCACATGGGATAAATCCCAAGATGCAGCCGCCGTTGCATGAAAACATCCTCCTGTCCCTTGGGAACGGGAAGACCGCGCCAGAGCACGGTGGGCTTGTTCATCCCGATGATGGCCAGTCCATTCATGCCGCCGTTGTCGTCATCGGTCTCGGAAAGAAATCCATCCACCTGCCGCATGATTTCGAGGCGCTTGACGATGGGATTCACAAAGATGGATTTTCCGGCCCCATGCATCAGCGGGCCCATGCGGTGCATCAAGTGGTTCCACGACCAGACGAGCGATCGCGCGGGTTTGCCATCATACCAGGAAACGCCGTCATCGCGATCCAGGTTGTAGAGGCGCAGCCAGTCCAGGCGGTCGATGCAGATGCCCGAAGAATGCGGGAGGTTTTCGATGTGTCTGCGGAGTTGATCCAAAATGAAGTCGCGGAATACCGGCTCGCCGCAGTCCACCACCACGGACTCCTCCCATGTGTAGAAACATCCACCCGGCTTGGTCTTGGCCCAATGCGAGTTCGGCCACACGACGCCATCCAGCGGAAGTTGCTCCGGGACGCGATAAACTGCTGCGGCCAGGCGGTTGAACAAGAACTCATTGCGGTCGCGCCAATCCAGTTGGTTCCACACATCCCGCGTGTCGTCGGCGGCAGCCGGAGGCGGCGGATATTGCACGTGCGTGCCGAATTCCGTCACGTTGAAATAGTCGAGCACCTTGAATCCCTTCTCGTTCATCCGACGGCTATAATCATCCATCTTGGCCATGGTCACCGGTTTTCGGGGAGCGGTGCGTTCCCACTTCCCCTGAAAGGGCGTCCACTCCTCGTCTTTGCCGACCGGAGGCAGGAACATGCCAAAATACGGCCAGTCAAACGACGCCCTCCAGTTGAAGGCATAGTTCATGTTCTTGAGTGTTTCCACATCGAGCTCGCCATCATATCCCGAGTAGGATGCGGTTCCAGAGAGTTCGACCACGCCGGGGTTTCCTGGATTGAAAAACGCATCGAACTTTCTGCTCATCCAGCCGATGCCCGGACGCCAGTCGTCCTCGTGACTTTTGAGATAAAGCGTCAGCTTCACCGGCGTGCCCTTGGAAATCCGGTGACGGTAAAACAAAAACTTTGCCGTGCCGTCTGGCTCGATGGCGAGTTCCATGTCCAGTAGCGTTTGTTCGGGACTCGCCATGAGGCTAAGCCCTCCGGCACCGGGTTCGATCAAGGTGACGATGGGAATGCAAAAGTAGTTTTCATTTCGTGGCCGTTGTCCCCAGGAATACCATGGATAAAGCTTCCGATTCATCATGTAGCGGGGCGCGCCATAGGTATAAACCTTGGGAACCAGCGCCGATGTCCGGAGCGGATCCTCAATCTTGTTTTCGGTATCCGCAGGCGCATCCCATGCGCTCCAGAACCGCGTGGTGGGCTTCGCCGGATGACCCAGCGCGCACGAAATGGGCGCCGACCATGGCAGATCGCTCTCAGCTATGATTTCGATTTCCCACTTTGCGGTGCCACCTTGCTCAGGAGTGAAGGTTTCGCGCACCAGGCACTGCTCGCCTTCTTTTCCTTTCACCCGCCGCTCCACGGTGAGGGTTCCGTCATTGCCTTGAGTCGCCTTGCCGGGTTCCGCAGTCGTTTCCCCGAGGGTGGATTTCAAGGTCCACTCCCCGATGCCCGCGCTGCCGCGGAATCCGCCTGAAGCCTCGTCATAAGCGGCTTTCATTTCCATGGCACTTGCCGTTGCCATGCCTGCGGAAGCCATGATCAGTGTGATGATGTTTTTCATTGGTTTGGTGATTCAAAAGTCACTCTCCAGTCGCTGGTGGCGGCCTTCGCGCTCTCCATGACCAGCACCGTGAGATCAGGGTTTCCGGGATGCTCCTCCAGCCTGGCCGAAGCGCCATCGGCGGCAGCCAGCACGGGCTTGCGGCCGTTGTTGGCGATCACGATTCGCAGCGGTTCTCCGGCGACGAGTTTCGCCTTTCCGGACAAGGTTTCATTTTCCCAGCGGACCTCGGAAAGTTCGAGCATGCCCTGCATCAGGTGGCGGTCGGACGAAATGACCTGCGGGTGCGGCGTCACCTTGCGAAGCGAGAGCATCCGCGCCTCGCCGGGAGCGAGATCTTGGGAAAGCGTGTCCGTGCCCTTGAAACGTCCCGCCAGGCGGTTGTTCCAGAAATCATAGGCATGGTATTCCGCGTTGGGATCGAGCCCGAGCGCACCGTTCTGTGCGGCATCACCGGACAAAGGCGCGGAAACCTTGGCGGGAGCCGCCATGTCCGGATTGAACAGGGTGACCTGCTGCCATTCCGGCGTGACCTGGAACTGATAGACGCGCGGGCATCCGGCAGCGGATGGCAACAGGAGGTCCACCGGCCGGGCCGTGCGGCGTTCCTCATGCATCGGGTAAAGCCGTGACAGGTCGCGGATGATTTCCGGCGGGTAGTTCTTGAAGGAATCGGCGAGCAGCACGCGGCCCGCGGTGACATAGAGCATCGTCAGGATCGAGCGCCGCAGCAGCACCGGATCGGCAACTTCTTCGGTCTGCTTGGTGTGGATTTTCCGGAAGAGCAGGCTCTTGGAATCCATGTCATAGAGGTAAAAGACGCGGGTTTTATACCAACGAAGCGCGGCCCGCGCGACCTGCGCCGCAGTGAAGGACGAGGAATCCGTCTCGATGCGCTGGGAGTCCACCAGGCCGAGAGTCATGTCCGAGTAGGGAATGCGCTCGTGTGGCAGGCTGGTCGGGGTGGAGACCTCGCCGAGGTTGCGCTCGTGAATGTGTGCCTGCGGGCCGAGGCCCTCGCGGGCGAGTTCGAAGATCTTCCGATAGGCTGCGGTAGCCGTGCTTTTGGGGTCATCCAGTCCGCCCTCGCCGGCGAAGCCTGTCTCAGGGTAATCGAACATCAGGCCGGCGAGTCCGGCTTGTCCCAGATCGCCCCAGACTTTACGCATGTGTTGCTGCATGCCGGGATCGCTGTAATCGGGGCGCACATGAGGTTGCTCGTGGGAGCGCGGCACCATTTTCAGATACTTGATGCTGTTGTTGAGCATCCAGTCCGGATGCGCCTCGGCGAAATCGTCGGACGGCATGCCGGTTTGCACATAACTGAAGGGCAGCCCGCCGCGTTCGCGGATCGCCTGGCAGAACTTCGCACTCGTTTCGTAGGGCTCCTTGAAATAACCGAATTTCTGCCAGTGGGCGTCATCCCACCATCCTTGCGGCGTGTTTCCTCCGGTTTGCTGGTGATAAGTCTCCGGCACCAGACGGATGGCGACAGGCGCATAGCGCAGGAAACCGGATTGTGCGGCATGGTCCATCTGGCGCACCGCATCCACGGTGTTCATGGAATTATCATTGCTGGTGACCATGACATACCACATGCAAAGCGTCGGGAAGTTATAGAAATTAGGCTTGGCATCCTGTGCCTTGGCGGCGGTCCGGGCGTAGGTTTCAAGAGCGGCGAAGGGATCGGATTCCAGCAGATCGATGTAAAAGCGGTCAGTGCTTTGATAGGTGGCACCGCTTTCGAGCAGGAGCCCGACCGGGTCGTAGGCTTCGGCTTTTGCCAGCAGCCTGCCGTCCGCAGTGACGGCGGTTTCCACGCGTTTGGTGAAATCCCGGTAGGTGAGGCCGCCGCCGACAAAATTCCGCCGTTTGCCGCCAGCCTGATAGGTCAGCAGCAGGTTGTTTTCGCTCTTGCGCGAGAGGCCGGGCATCACGGCATTATTTCCGCGGCCATGATCCGCGTGGCCCGCCAAGCCGCTCTGATTCATCCTTTCCTGACCATACCCGTAGGCTCCGTGGCCATCGAGCGTCTGCGGATTGGAGCGCTCCTGATCCGCAGGCCACAATTCCGCATCCACCATCGGCGTGAAGTTTTTGATCAGGATCGAGCGGCTGATGCGGTTGCGGATTCCACCGCCAAGCACCAGCGCGCTCCGGCCATCGTAGAGTGTCAGCGTCAGTTCGAGATCGGCCCGGCCGGGTTTGTCCGGTGCCCAGCCTGCGAAATCGTGGGCGATTTCCGCAGTGACGCGCAGAGTTTGGCCCTTGCCGAGTGCATCCTCCACGGGCACGAGCTCGGCACTGCGTTTCGCGACCATCGCGGCGACACTCATGTACCAAAATCCGAGGCGCATCGTCGCATTGCGGAAGAGCACGGTGCCCGTCGCCTTTTCGACAGCGGAGTAGCGGCCGGTATCGAGATCGAAAACGAGGCGGAGAGATTCGTTTTCGAGGGTCGCGGTGTTCGATTCGGCATGAAGCCCGCAGCAAGTTGCGACAAGAAAGAACTTCAAACGGAGGCTTCTCTGGAAGGCAGTCATGGAAGGATCAAACGGGATTGTGTGCGGAAACCTTTCATAAAAACTCACAGCCGTCCCACAGACTGGGCGCGGCGCGCCCTGAGCCTTGATTTTGCGAGGCCCTGAGGTCGTTTCGGGAGAATGGCGATTGCGACTTTTTTGCGAGCAGTTGATATATCCCGGTGTTTACGCGGCGATGCTGTCCCATGACATCA
>CANLKN010000003.1 GCA_947491475.1 Akkermansiaceae bacterium
GGCCAGCGAACGCACTGCGGGATAGCGCAAGGCGGCTTGCGCGGTGTAACCCAAGCCCAGCCCGCCCACCACCACATCGAGCGGACCCTCGCGCCCGGCCAAGGGCAAATCGGCCAGCGCGACCTCCACGGCATGGAAGAGACTCGACAAGAGAACCCCCATTTCCCCGCCCTCCGGTCCGACCCAATGGCTCTTTCAGGGGCCTCCCGCAGAAAGCAAACTCCTAGCAGCCCCATTTCCCCGCCCTCCGGTCCGTCCCAATGGCTCTTTCAGGGGCCTCCCGCAGAAAGCAAACTCCTAGCAGCCCGATCCCGATGTCAGACAATGGTGGGACGAACAGGAGAAGATTTTCAACGACTTTTTTGAAAGCGAACTGGACGGCCCGCTCAAGGCTCATGCGGAAAAAGCACCGCCCGCGTTGAAAGCGCTGTGGGAAACGAATCTCCCCGCTAACTGGGATTTAATGTCGGCGCGGCAGCTTTACCATGTGTTAGCGGGTGAAATTGAATCCCGTGACGTGGAAGCCCGCAAGGACTTCAGTGCGGAGCAACGAGCGGCGATTGCACCATATTCGAGTGAGAACATTTCAAAGGAAGCAGCCTTGGTGATGACTCGCGAAGATGCCGAAACCGCGCCGTTCAGCATGGCTCCCGGCAGTGCTGCCGATGGCTTCGACGGCGAGGCACACAAGCGCGAGGTGGCGGCCATCGAAAAAACGGCGGTGCTCGGGCCGAACGGCAAGCCGCTGGCACCGAATGGCAAGGAATCTAACCTGACGCTGCGCCAGTGGGCGACGGTGCGAACGGCGGCATTCCGCGAATGGTTTGGAGATTGGCAGGCGCTGCGAGTTCAAGAGCAAATGGCAGCCATGAAGCCGGTTGCTGTGAAAGTGCCTGATGAATGGCGCGGAAAGAGCGTTGATGAAATGCGGGCGCTGATGGCTGGAAAATTGGATAGCATGGTGAAAGCCAAGGCTATCATTTCGCATCCGTTGCTCGGTAAGGTGAAAATCGGACGACGCGGGGCAAACAAGACGCAATCGACATCCGGTGATCCTGCCAAAATGTTGATTTCAGCGGATCTTGAATCGCTGTTTCCTCAGTCTATCCTTGGTGGTTTCCGCCCATCTGATGAACAGGGTGTGGATGGGTATTCCAAACTATTGATTCCTTTGGATATCGACGGAATGGAACTGGTTGCTATTTTCTCGGTTCGCCATCAAACGGATGGGCAATGGTATTACAATGCCGTAGCCGTGGCGGCAAAAGAAGAGAGGCCGGGTTCTTATGCGTCGCCTGGTGCGCTTTCGCGCCCTCTAGGACAGACGCCAATCACCGGCCTCAAAGACTTCATACGCCAGCCACTTGCCACCGTCAACCCAGAAAGCGTCTCCAAGGTCGTGGACGAAAATGGAGAACCGCTGCTGGTATATCATGGGACAACTCAGAATTTTGACGCGTTTGCCATCAAACAAGCTGCGATGTTCTCCGACCGGCCTGAAAAGGCTGCAAAATATGGCGACGTGATGATTTCAGGATTTTTGAATATCAGAAATCCCCGCCGCGCTTCTCTAAACGAAGTGGAAGGTTTGCCGTATTATTTCAATCGTTCTTCTCCCCGTTCTGCTGCGGAAAAACTAATAGAGAAGGGTTTTGACGGGGCTACTCATGCAGACCAGTGGGCAATATTCGACCCCACGCAAATCAAGTCCGTGGACAATCGCGGCAGCTTCGATCCGGCGGACGCCCGGCACGCCTACAGCCTCGCCCCATCCTCCATGGTCGATTCCATGAGCATGAATGCGGCGGCCAAGATCAAAGACCCGCGGGTCAAAGCGGCCATCTTCACCCGTATGCTCGAAAAGCTGGGCTTACTCAAGCGCGACCGTGACGAACTCGGCATCGCCTTCGGCAAGCCATTCACCCGTGAATCCATCGAAAGCGCACGCAAGGCGGACCTTCGAAAGAAAGCCAACAAGATCAAGCGTGACCGCTACCGGGAATTGAAGACTGGCCCCAACGATTATGCTGCCAAGGAGCAGGCGGAAATTGAAGCTGAAGAATGGTTTGAAAAGAAAATGAATGCGCGGGGGGAAGACTACTCGCCACGGCAACGCCTGCTGCGTGCGCTGGCCATGCTCGACGGCATCCTCTCCGTGCTGCCGCCCGAAGTGCGCGGACGCATCGGCGGATATACCCAGCTCGCAAAGCTCGCCAGTGACGAGGCGCGGCTGAAGTTTCTCAATGAGCGCATCGAACGCGCGGAAAAGGAAGTGGATGCGTGGATCAAGGGCGAACACCGGAAGGAACTCGCCAAGCTCATCGAGAAATCCAAGCCGAAGAAAAACAAACCCGGCGAGGCGAAGCGTGGCAAGATCGGCGTGGAAGCACACCAACCCCCATTTCCCCGCCCTCCGGTCCGGTCCAATGGCTCTTTCAGGGGCCTCCCGCAGAAAGCAAATTACTAGCAGCTCAACGAGCTGCTCGACGTCTCGACGATCGAGTCCGGCCAACTCCATCTGGAGGCTGAGGTGGCCGACCTGAATGATTTGGCACAACGCAATATCTCTCTCAACCGTGTGCTTGCACACCAGAAGGCCATCGAGTTGGTGTTCCACCCTAGCGATACACTGCCGACCTTGGTGCTCGACCGCAGCAAAGTCGAACAGGTTCTCAACAACCTGATTGGCAACGCGGTGAAATACTCGCATCCCGGCACCCGCGTGACGATTTCCATCGAAGCGGTATCTGGATTTGCGGTGTGTTCGGTGAGTGACCAAGGGCTGGGAATCCCGGCAGAAGAAATCCCCAAGTTATTCAAGGCCTTCGGGCGCACCAGCGTGCGCGCTACCGGCGGCGAACAAAGCACCGGTCTCGGACTGGCAATTGTACGCCGGATTGTCGAAGGCCTCGGTGGTCGCATCACGGTGGAGAGCGAAGTCGGCAAGGGATCGACGTTCACCTTCACGCTGCCATTCATACGGTAGCGTTTGCTCGACTTGCATGAGGAGCGAGTTCAGCCTCAAAGCAGCAGGGTGGATTCCGAATCCCCGCTTTGCTCCTCATTCAACCGGCGCAGCGAATGCAAATAGGTGTTTCCCGCCACTGGCGTTGAATGAGGATTCGCCCGATAAACCCCGGACTTGCCGATGTGGAAATCCCGCGCCATCTTCGCGGGCATGAACCCCGTCACCGAACGCCTGCGCAATTTTCTCCAATACGTCGCCGTGAAATTGATCGACGAGCCCGGTCAGGCGCAGCTCAAGGTGGCGGAGCTATCGCCCAAGAAGGTGCGTTTCAAGCTGGTGCTCTCGAAGGTGGATGTGGCGATGTTGATTGGTCGCAATGGCTTTACCGCCTCGGCCATCCGCAATGTTCTCAAAGCCGCTGCGGACAAGGAAGGGGTGCAGATTGCGCTGCAAATCCACTCGCATGAAGAGGAAGCGGAGCTGCTGGCGCGCGGCGAGGGCCACTGAGCCGTAACCATGCAATCAAACGACGCGATCCTCCCGAGGACCGTCCGGAGTTCAAGCTTCAGCTTGCCGCGCCAGCGTGGGGTGCATGAGGCGTTGCTGTTTCATCTCCCTGCTGGGCACGGTAAACCGTGAACTCCGGCAGGCGTAGGCGCGCACCGAATGCCTGATGCATGATTGCGGCCGGGGCGTCAGCCGGCATTTGTTGCCACTGGCAGCATCGGCACGGCGGCGAGCAGTTGTTTCGTGTAAACCTCGCGCGGGTTGCGGAACACTTCCCCGGCATCGCCGCGCTCGACGATTTTCCCGCGGTGCATTACGGCGATGCGGTCGGCCAGATAGCGGACCACCGCGAGGTCGTGGGAAATGAACAGCATCGTCAGGCCAAGGTCGTGCTGGAGGCGGCGCAGCAGGTTGAGGATTTGGGACTGAATGGAAACGTCGAGCGCGGACACCGGTTCATCGGCGATGATGATTCGCGGATCCGGGGCGAGTGCGCGGGCGATGGCGATGCGCTGGCGCTGGCCTCCGGAAAACTCGTGCGGGTAGCGCTGCATCAGGCGTTGTGACAGGCCGACGGTTTCCAGCAAGTCGCCGACGCGTTGGCGCAAGGCGGTGGATTTGAGTTGCGGGTGGCGTTGTTGCAGGGCCTCTGCAAGGGTGGAAAACACGGTGAGCCGCGGGTTGAGCGAGGCGTAGGGGTCTTGGAAGACCATTTGGAAATCGAGCCGCTGCTGGCGGATTTCGCAGCGCGGCAGGGCTGTTAGATCGGTGCCGCCGAGAATCACGCGGCCGCTGTCCGGCAGCAGCAATTGCATGATGATGCGCGAGAGCGTGGATTTGCCGCAGCCGGATTCACCAACGAGGCCGTGGATTTCGCCTTGGCGGATTTCCAGCGAAACATCGTCCACTGCGACCACGGATTCACGGCCCTTGTGGAAGGTTTTACGGATGTTTTTGAGTTCAAGCATGGGCGCTGGATGGATGGGCGGCGAGGCAGCCGGGGCAGTTTTGCACGAAGTGGCCGGGGCTGTGCTCGATGAGTTCCGGTTGGCGCTCGGTAAGGCAGAGCGAGGCGACGCCAAGGGTGTTGCGCGGGCGGAAGGTGCAACCGCCCGGCAGGCGCGCAAGGTCCGGCGGCAGGCCGGGAATCGAGTAAAGATCCTCGTCCTTGGCGTGGGCGGATGGATTGGAGCGGTAAAGCCCGCGGGTGTAGGCGTGCAGCGGACGCCGGATCAACTCCGCGGCCGGCGCGCTTTCAACCACGCGTCCGGCGTAAAGCACGCTGACGGTATCGCACATTTCATGCACCACGGCCAGATCGTGGGTGATGAAGATCACGGCGGTGCCGGTCTCGCGCTGGAGCTCGCGGATGACATCGAGCACTTGTTTCTGCACCGTCACATCCAGCGCGGTGGTCGGTTCGTCGGCGATGAGAAGATCCGGTTTGGTGATCAGTGCCATGGCGATCATCACGCGCTGGCGCATGCCGCCGGAAAACTCGTGCGGGTAGCCATGGATGCGGGTGGCCGCGTTTTCGATGCCCACCTGTTCGAGCGCCTCGATCGCGCGGTGCAGCGCGGGTTTGCCGCGGAGTTTTTCGTGGATGGCCAGCGGCTCAACCAACTGCGTGCTGACGCGCAGATAGGGATTGAGCGAGGTCATCGGGTCCTGGAAAATCATCGAGATTTTTCTCCCTCGGTAGGTGTTCAGCTCACGCTCGCCGAGGCGCAGCAGGTCGGTGCCTTGAAACAAGGCCTTGCCGCCCTCAATGCGGCCCGGTGGCATCGGGATCAAGCCGAGCAGCGAATATGCCGTGACGGATTTCCCCGAGCCCGACTCGCCGACGATGCCGGCGATTTGTCCCGCCTCGACTTTGAGCGAAACGCCATCGACCGCCTTCACCACCCCGTCGCGGGTGTGGAAGTGGACTTTGAGATCCTGGATGTCGAGCAAAGCGCGCATGGATTTGGTTCAATCCTTCGCCGACTTCGGATCGAGCGCGTCGCGCAAGCCATCGCCGAGGAAGTTGAGTGAGAGCAGGGTGAGGATGAAGAAGATGGAGGGGAAAATGAGCAGCAGGGGATTGGACAGCATGCGGTCGGCGCCGTCCTTGATGAGAATGCCCCAGCTCGAATACGGCGGCTGCACGCCCATGCCGAGAAATGAAAGCGTGGCCTCGAACAGCATCACCGAAGGGATTGTTAGAGTGGCATAAACCACGATCGGGCCGATGGCATTCGGGATGATGTGGCGCAGCAAAATCCGCTGCTGAGAGAGGCCAAGGGATTTCGCCGCCTCTACAAACTCGCGTCCGGCAAGGTCCTGCACCGATGCGCGGACGATGCGCGAAATGTTGAGCCAGGAAAGCGCGCCGATGGCCACGAACAGCGGAATCAGGCTGGTAAATGGGGCAATGGCGTCGCGGTTCAATCCGGTTAGATCCACAAGCCAGTCGGTGAAGTCATTGGTGTAACCTTTCGCGAGAGCGGAAAACAGGATGACGATGATGAGAAACGGCAGCGAATAGAGCACATCCACGGTGCGCATCAGGAAGGCATCCACCTTGCCGCCGAGGTATCCGGCCATGGCACCGACGGCTACGCCGATGGTGAGCGAGACGGTGGTGGTGATGAGGCCTACGAGGATGGAGATGCGCCCGCCGTGGAGAATTCGCGAAAACAAGTCGCGCCCGAGGTGGTCGGTGCCCATCCAATGGCTCAACGAAGGGCCTGAGTTTTTGTTAGGAAGACTCTGCGCGGCCGGATCCGGCAGGGCAGGGAAGAATGGGACGATGAAACAAAGCAGGATGATGAAACCGAGAAAGGCCAGGCCGCACATCGCGGCGCGGTTGCGGCGCAGGCGGGTCCATGCGTCGCTCCACAGCGAGTGGCCGGCTTCCGCATCAGGATTGATAGATGGTTTACCCATGCCGTTTCAGGAAGCTTTGGCGGTTCGCAACCTGGGGTTGAGCCAGATTTGGAGCAGGTCCACGAGGAAGTTGGCGATGACGATGAGGCTGCCGTAAAGCAGCACCGGTCCCATGATGAGTGTTTCGTCGCCGGTTTCGATGGCTTTGATGAAAAGCCTGCCGATGCCCGGAACTTGGAAGATGGATTCCACGACCACCGAGCCGCTGATAGTTGCGGCGAAAGCCGGGCCAAGATAAGCGATGGAGGGGATCAGCCCGCCGCGCAGTGCGTGGCGCATGATGATGATGGAGCCTTTCTGTCCTTTGGCGCGGGCGGTGCGGATGAAATCCTGATTGAGGATTTCCAACATCCCGGCGCGGGTGAGCCGCGAAAGGTAGGCGGCGCTCACAAGCCCTAGGGTGAGTGCGGGAAGAAACAACGATGAGGGATCGCGCGGATTCCAACCGGATACCGGAAACCAGCCGAGCCTGCCGCCGAGGAATTCCGCCAGCAGCGGGCCGATCACGAAAGCGGGCAGGCAGATCCCTAACAGTGCGACCGCCATGATGGCATAATCGACCGTGGTGTTCTTGCGTATCGCGGCGAAGATTCCCGCCGGGATGCCGATGGCGATGGCGATGCTCATGGCGATGAGCCCGAGCGTGAGTGACACGGGAAATGCCTGGCCGAGGATCTCGCCGACCTGGCGGCCTTCCATCACCTTGATGCTCACGCCGAGATTTCCCTGGACGATGTTTTTGAGGCGAAGCCCGTATTGGGTGAGAAGCGGCTTATCATAACCATGGAGTTTTTCCAACCGCTCCATCACGTGTGGTGGCACGGCCTTTTCATCCTGGAAGGGGCCGTATGGCAGCGCGTGGACAAGGAAAAACGTGAGCGTGCCAAGCACGAAGAGCACAAGCAGTCCCTGCAACAGGCGGTTGGAAATATCACGCAACATGAAGGGGCCGGATCAGGGTTGCAGGGTGATGGTTTTCCACGGGTGGTTGTCCAGCACCAGCGGGTGCCAGCCACGGACTTCCGGGCGGTGAAGGTAGAGGCGCGAAAACCATGCGATGGGCGCAATGGGCAGCTCGTCCATGAGGATGCCCTCCGCCTGGGCGAGGATGGCGTTGCGGCTTGAAGGGTCAGCCTGCTGGGCAGCCTGGCGCAGCAGGGCTTCGTATTTCACGCTATACCATCCGGTGTTGTTGTTGCCGTTGTCGCGCGTCCACATGTCGAGGAAGGTGGTGGGATCGAGGTAATCGCCGATCCATCCGGCCATGGCCATGTCGAAGTTGAGGCTTTGCTGCGCCGCGATGTAGGAGCCCCAGTCTTTTTGTTCGATGGTCACGCGGATGCCGAGTTTGCGGAAAGTTTGCTGGAGTGCGTCCACCGCAGGGTGTGGGCGTGAGGTGAGAATGGCATAGGATGGCAAACCCTTGCCATCCGGGAATCCGGCTTCCGCGAGCAACTGGCGGGCCTTGGCGAGATCGTGATCAAGAGCGTCCGGCGCGCGGTAATCGCCGAGTTTCGGCGTCATGGTGGTGGCCGGCGTGAAACCTTCATAAATGTATTGGCATAACTCCGCGCGGTGGATGGCGAGCGAGAGCGCCCGGCGCACCCGTGGATCGTCGAGTCCCTTGCGTGTGGTGTTGAAGCGTAGGAAAACCGTGCCCACGTAAGGTTCGGTGCGCAGATACTGCGGGTGACTGGCGCGGACCTTGCTCAGGAGCTCGGCGGGCAAGTTGTAAGTGCTGTGGAGTTGGCCCGCAAGAAAGGAGCGGGCCTCGGTGTATGGGTTCTCGATGGGGTAAAAACGGATGCCGTTGAGCCCGACGTTTGCCGCGTCCCAGTAATGCGGATTGCGCCGGACTTCGATGTAATGGTTGTAGCGCCATTCCTTGAGCATGAATGGGCCGTTGCCGACGAGGTTGCCATTCATCGACCATTCGGTGAAACGGTCGGTCATCTTGCCGAATTTGAGGATCACATGACGCGGCACCGGATACCAAGTGCTGTGGCGCACCATCGATGGCAGATAGGGCACGGGCTCGCGCAGCGTCACGACCAGGGTGTGGCGATCCGGTGCACGCAGGCCGATATTTGCGAACTCGAAAAGATCGGCATCGATATGATCTAACAGCCGCTGGACCACCAAGCTGCGGGCATCGCCGGGAATATCATCCGGCCAGTCGAAGAGGGCCGGTTCGTCGAGAATCGCCTGAAGCTGGACGGCGTTCAAGCGGTCGAGTCCGCGTGAGGCGAGCAGGCGTTTTTTCTCATCGGCGGAAAGCTGGTTGAAATCGCGGTTGGCAAAATCGCCGGCATCGATGGAGGGGTCGCCGGAAAAGTTGGCATGTTGAAGGGTTTTCCATGCGACGGGAAAATCCTCGTCGAGCCCGCAGAGGATGTATCCGCGCTGGTCGCGGTTGTAGGCTTCCGCATTGCGGATCGAGTGGAGCATCGGTGCGTAAGCGGCGGCGAGGCCGGGACTGAGCATCCGGTGGTAGGAGAAGATGAAATCCTCGGCGGTGAGAGGCACTCCGTCCGACCACTTCGCATCTGGGCGCAAGTGGAAGATCCACTCGGTCATGTCCTCATTGTGCTCCCAACGGGTGGCCACGCCGGGTTCGAGGGCTTCGTCATCGCTTGGGTGGTTTGCGATGAGTCCTTCGAAAAGCGCGGAGATGATCTTGTTTTCCGGCACGCCGGTGACGAGTTGGAGGTCGAGTGCGCGAGGCTCAGCGGAGTTTCCGACGAGCATGATACCCTCGCGATTCGCGTGCTCGACGGCGCTCTCGCGCTTGCAGCCGCAAAGTGCGGTGAGCGCCAGCAGCGGAAACAGGGTGAGACGAGGCAGATTCAACGCCCGGGAACCTAGCCCTGCGGCGCGTTCTGCCAAGGGATTTGTGGCGGGATCATGCTTGGCGAATCAAAATTCATGGTGCATCTTGCGCAGCTCCCAACCGGCATGAAAATCCTTACTCACTCCGATCCAAGCTACGCCGCATTCGTCCGCCGCCTCAACCGCCGGGCGCTGCCCGAAGCCGGCGTCCGCGATTTGGTCACGGAAATCATCGCCCAAGTCGCCGCTAAAGGCGATGAGGCATTGGTCACCCTGACCAAACGATTCGATGGTGCCTTGCTCACGACCGATACACTTTTCGTGAGCGATGCGGAATTCGCAGCCGCTAGAAAAGCCGTCACCCAGGCCACGCGGCAGGCGGTGAAGTGCAGTTTGAGAAACATCCATGCCTTCGCAAAACACGGCCTGCGCAAGGATTGGTCCGCCCGGAATGAGCAAGGAGCCATCGTCGGTGAGCGTTTCACTCCATTCGACCGCGTGGGAGTCTATGTGCCCGGCGGCAAGGCACCGCTGGTTTCCACCGCGCTGATGACCGCCGGTTTCGCGCAGGCCGCGAAGGTTCCGGAAATCATCGCCGCCACTCCCTGCGGCCCGGATGGCACGGTCAATCCCGCGTTGCTCTACGCACTGCAGGCGGCCGGTGCCACGGAAGTGATCAAGGTGGGCGGTGCCCAAGCCATCGCCGCGCTCGCGCTCGGCACCAAGTCGATCCGACCCGTGGACCGCATCTTCGGCCCCGGCAACCGCTTCGTCGTCGAGGCAAAACGCCAGCTCGTCGGCGCGGTTTCCATCGACCTGCTGCCCGGCCCGAGTGAAATCCTGATCCTCGCCGACAAGAGTGGAAACCCGGACTACATCGCGGCGGACATGCTCGCCCAGGCCGAACACGGCGGCGACAGCGTGGTCGGCTTCGCCACCGATTCGAAGGCGCTGTTAGGAAAAGTCGTCAAAGCCATCGACCGCCAGCTCGCCACGCTCACGCGCGGGAAAATCATCCGCGACGTGCTCAAGACCGGCACCTTCCTGTTGCACGTGAAATCCTTTGCCGATGGCGTGGCGATCTCCAACGCATTCTGCCCGGAACACCTTTCGCTGATCACCGCTACGGAGAAACAATGGCTGCCGCAGATTCGCAGCGCGGGGGCGATCTATCTGGGCAACGACTCTCCCGTCGCGGTCGGCGATTTCCTCGCCGGTCCCAGCCACACGCTGCCCACCGGCGGTGCGGGACGTTCGTTTTCCGGCCTGCGCGCCGATCAATTCCAGCGCCGCACCAGCATTGTAAGGCTCGACAAGAAATCCGTTAGAGCCTCGCTGCCGGTGGTCGCCGAGTTTGCACGCATCGAGGGGCTGGACGCCCACGGCCGTTCCACCGCCATCCGGTTGGAGTAATGGCTTATTTGCCGAGGAAGCGGTCGCGGCCTTTGACAAGCGCCTCGATTTTCCGGTCGGCGATCGAGCGCTTGAGCATCCAGAATCCACAGTCAGGATGCACCCACTTGATGCGGCCCGGGCCGACTTTCGCGACGGCCTTCTCGATCCGCTTGGCAATTTCATCGGGTGTTTCGATGTGATTCACCTTGATGTCCACCACGCCGATGCCGAGAGCGATTTTCGGATCGATGTCCGCGAGCGCGTCGAGGTCGGACTCAGGACGATGCGCGAGTTCGAGCACCAGGTGATCGGCGCGCAGGCCATTGAGGAAATCGAGCAGGGGTTTCCACTCGCCGCGCTGGATGGTCTGGCCGCCGTAGTTTCCAAAGCAGAAGTGCACGGCCTTCTGGCCGGTCACAGAGTCGAGAATGCGGTTGATCGCCGCCTGGGCGATGGGCGCGCCTTCCGGGCTGCCGGGAATGTTGGCCTCGTCCACCTGCACGCATGCGCAGGGCAGTCCACCGACTTGCGCGGCGAGCACATCGGCGATGGCCATGGTGAGTTTTTCAAAGTCGCCGTAGTGATTGTCCAACAAAGTGCGGGCCAGCATGTAGGGACTGGTGAGGGTGAACTTGAAATCACCGCCGGCCACCGAGGCTGAGCGCGAGCAATCCTCGAATAAATCCAGCACGCCCTCAGTGATCGGGCCATTGACGACGCCGGCAGGCTTGCGACGGAAACTCATTTCCTGCTTGGCGCGGAATGCCTTCGCATCGGTGAGACCCACGGCGGTGGAAATCCCACCCATGCGCGAGATGAAGTATTCGATCATCCCGTTGGTGTCGGGATGGTTGACGTCGAAGCGGTAGAGTTCGCCGTCGGTGGGCAGGTCGATGCCCGCGTTGCGCTGGGTGCCGATGACAACCGCCGTGGCATCGAGCACGGCCTGTTCGCTGGGCAGCGCGGCGAGCCAATCGATGGGCGAGTAGGAGCCGACGGTGGTGGTGAGGATTTCCGGTGTGTGGATTGTGGTTTTCATAATGATAGAATCAGTTCGCGCAGGCGGAGGATGATTTCCGGCGGCGTTTCGCAGGGGACCACACCGCAGCCGAGGGAAGTATTTTCCCGGGTGCGGGCAATCTCCACGGCGGCGTGTGCCGCGGCTTCGATGGGGGCGAAATCATTGCTGCCGAGCAGTGTGGCCGGCAGATTGACGCGCACATGCACATCCGGATGCGCTTGCGTCGCCTTGAGGAACGCCCGCTGATCGGTCTCCGAAGGCGCGATCACATATCCCGGGCGGGTGGCGAGAAATGGAGCCGCCATGGGTGCCGCATCGCCACCGATGATGCATGGCGGGCGCTCGCCGAAGAGCGCTTCGCAGGCATCGAACAGCCGCGCCAGAAGTGGGGCCTCGAATTTTTCGAACAGCGCCACCGGCAACAGCGGCGGAGTCGCGCCCGACTCAAAGAATATCGGCCGCACGCCCGCAGCATGGATGGCTTCGAGGAAGCCGATCTGGTGTTTCACCAGTCTTGCGAGCGCATCGACTGCCAACCCGGGGTCCTCCATCAGGCCGATGAGCAGGTTTTCCATGCCGAGCAGACCGTTTGCAAAGGCCATCGGGCCGCAGACCGGCACCCGCACTTCCGCAGCGGGACACGCGGCGGCAAGCTCCGCTGCCGCGTGCAGCACGTCTGCGTAGCGACCCGTTTCCGTGGCGGCTTCCGGAAGATCCAGCAGTTCCGCCAGTTCATCGAATGGATGCAACGAGATGGCCGGCACGTTGTTGCCGGATGGTTTTTCGACGACGGCTCCGAGCGCTTCCGGCTCGACGTTGTAAACATCGATTCCCGTCACGATCAGTCGCTGCTGATAGAGTTCCCACGCGGCATGGTGCGCTTCGACCAGCAAATCCCGTGACCGCGAAACCTCCCACGGCGAGCGGCCGATGACGGCGGCCGCGTGTTCATAGATGCCGGGGCAGAATTCCATGGTTCAGCAGCGGTCGTGGATGGCACTCGTTTGAATTGCGGATCGGGCGATGACAAGGTCTTCGAAAACGGTTTGGCGCTGCGTCGCGAAGGATGATCCAAGCTTCATTGAGTAATAAATCTGCATGATTTCCATCCGGGATACAATTGGCTGAGCGGGTGAAAATGGATTGGCGGATCGGGCATGTGGGTTGCAGAATGAGTCCATGCCTGCTGTGCTGCACCGTTTCCCGGTCGATGTGGTTTTCAAAAAGAACGGACTCGGGCTGATTGAGAGCCATCACGAGGAAGGTTTCTTCATGGAGGGGCGGCGCGATCCGTTTCCCAAGATTCTTCTGATCATCGGAGGCGAGGGCGTGCTTCATCATGCGGATGGCACCGCGGCGCTGCGGGCTCCCGGGGTGGCCGTAATTCCCGCCGGCTGGTGGCACCGGCTGGAGGACGAGCCGGGCCGTCCGATGTCGCTTTACGGAATCTGTCTGCGCAAGCCGGGCTTTCCCGGCGGAGATCTGATCGGAAACGCCTGCGGCCGCTGGCGGGTGGAGACCAACTCTGGCCGCTGCCGCCGCATTTCCGATCTGATGAAGGAATTGCTCGTCGAGGAGCGACTCGATGCGCCCGGAGCTGCGGATTTGCAACTTGCGATTGTCTGCCGGATCCTGGTCGAACTGGCGCGGGCCGGGGCGGATGACGCTGCGTCCATTCCCGATTCCCGCGCCCGGGTAGCGGCCTGCATTGAGGCGATGTCGCGGGAATTCTGGAAAGCCCGGGATATTGCCGAGGCGGCGCAGGTTGCCGGGCTTTCTCGGCGGCGCTTCACCCAACTCTTCCGCGAGGTGGCGGGCGAAAGCTGGCAGATGCGCCTCACCCGGATACGCATGGAGCATGCCGCTCAATTGCTGACAAGCACCCGGCTGCCGATCCGCTCAGTCGCCTTCGAGTGCGGTTACGCGGACCTTTCGCATTTCTACAGGGTATTCAAGTCATGGCATCAGCGCACGCCCGCCGCGATGCGGAAATGACCGCGCCTCAGTTCGTCACGCGCATGGGCATGAGCACATAGAGGAAGGTGCCTTCGATGCGCAGCACGCCGGGGCTCATTTCATCGATGAGGTCGAGATAGACGTCATCGCTGTCGAGCGCACGCAGCGGTGCCTGGAGGAATTCCGGGTTGAAGGCGATCTGCATCGGCGGTCCCTGATAGATCACGTCCATCGATTCCTGTGCCTCACCGACGTCCGGCGAGTTGGCGGTGACCTCGATGCGGTTTTCGCTGAAGACGAGTTTGACCGAGTTGGATTTTTCCGACGAGAGCAGCGAAACGCGACGCACGGTTTCGAGCAGCGCCTCGCGGGAGATGACCACGCGCTCGTTGCTGTCGCCGGGGATCACCTGGCGGTAGTTCGGGTAGTTGCCTTCGATCAACTTGCTGCACAGCAGGCTGTCGCCGATGGCAAACGAGATCTGGCTGTCGGAGAGTTTGACGATCACATCGCCGGACTCGCCAAGCAGGCGCTGGAGTTCCTGCACGGCCTTGCTCGGAATGATGACGTCGGTCTCATGCGAGGCAGGGAATTCAAGGTCGGAATCGACCATCGCAAGGCGGCGGCCGTCGGTGGCGACCAATGTCATTTTGCCATCGTGAAAGGAGGTGAAAATGCCGTTGAGCACGTAGCGTGTCTCATCGGTGGAAATGGCGTAAGAAGTCTTTTTGAGACCGTCGCGCAGGGTGAACTGCGGGATCTTGAATTCCTTGGCACCGCTGAAATCCGGGAGCGGTGGGAACTCCGCCTCGCCGAGGCCGATGATTTTGAAGAACGACGGACCGCTGCGGATCGAGGCGTGGTTTTTCGAATCCACGGAAACCTCCACTTCGCTGGCGGGCAGTTCGCGGACGATGCTCACGAGGCGTTTGGCGGGCAGCGTGGTGGCTCCTTCCTTCTCGATCTGGGCCTCCACGGAGCCGGTGATCCCGACGTCAAGATCGGTGGTGGTGAATTGGAGACGGCCGTCCTTGGCCACCAGCAACACGTTGGAGAGAATGGGCAAAGTCGTGCGCGAACTAACGACGTGTTGGACCTTTTGCAGGCCGTCGAGAAATGCTTCCTTGGAAATTCGGAACTTCATGGATTGGAACCGGGGTGGTTGATGCGGGCGAGTTTCCCCTTTCGAAGGCCCTTGGCAAGACTTCTGTGAACTTCTGTGAAGAATCCCGCAGCACGCTGTGAATCAACGGCGAAGCTGGGCTTCGATGCGTGCAATCGTCTCTTTCATGCCCGCCTCCTGCTCGATTTTTTCGCCCACTTTCTTGCAGGCGTGGATGACGGTGCCGTGGTCGCGGCCGCCGAATGCCTCGCCGATCTCCATCAGTGATCCCTTGGTCAGTGAGCGACTCAAGAACATGGCCACTTGACGCGGATACGCGATGCTCGCCGGGCGCCGGCGGCTGGTCATGTCGGCCAGGCGGACGTCGAAATGCTCAGCCACCACTTTTTGGATGGCATCGATGCTGATCTGGCGGCTGGCCTCCTCGCGGATGAGGTCGCGCAGCAGGTGCTCGACCTTGTCCACGGTGACGGACTCGCCGGCGAGCGAGGCGAAGGTGGCCACCCGCATGAGGGCGCCTTCGAGACGGCGGACGTTGGTGCGGATCTTCTCGGCAAGGAAAAGCAGCACGCTTTCATCCACGCGCACCTTCCAGTCGTGGGATTTCTTGCGCAGGATCGCGAGCCGGGTCTCCATCTGCGGTGCCTGCAGCTCGACGGTGAGGCCGCACTCGAAACGCGAGACAAGTCGCGGCTCGAGCGTCTTGATCTCGCAGGCCGGTCGGTCGCAGGTGAGGACCACCTGGTTGCGGCCGTCGAGCAGGGTGTTGAAGGTGTGGAAGAATTCTTCCTGCGAGCGCTCCTTGCCGGCGATGAACTGGACGTCATCGATGAGCAGCACGTCCGAGCTGCGATAGCGGCGGCGGAATTTCTCGAGGTCGCCGCGGCGCACTGAGTCGATGAACTCGTTGGTGAATTTTTCGCAGGTCAGATAGACGACGCGCGAGCCTGGCTGGCGACGCAGGATTTCCTGGCCGATCGCCTGCATCAGGTGGGTCTTGCCAAGACCGGGGCCGCCGTGAATGAAAAGTGGATTGTAGCCGACACCCGATTTCTTGGCGACCGCTTCGCAGGCGGCATGGGCGAACTGGCTGTTAGAGCCGACCACGAAACTTTGAAACGTGTAGGCTGGATTGAGACCCGAGCTCTTGATCCGGCGTTCGAGCGCCTCACCTTCAAGGGTCACTGCTTTGCCGTGATGGGATTTCGCCACGCCGTTGTGCGGATGGCCGTTTTGTGCGGCAGATACGGATCCGTCGTTTTCGGCGACAACCACGCTGACCTCCCGCACTGAGGTGAACACCCCATTGACCGCGATGGTCAGCTCCGGCAGGAAATTGGTTTCGATCCATAGCTGGTGCATCTCACCTGGAACCGAAACCATGCCCACGCCATCTTCTTCACCCACCCACTTTGCGGCACCAAACCATCGTTGAAACGTGTCTCCTCCCACCGTCTTACGCAGCGCATCGCAAACTCCTGTCCAGTGCTCCTCCTCCGCCGGCGTGTGGATGATTTCATCTTCGATATCGAATGTTGCGGCTTCCACGGGTTCCATTTTTGAATCGGTCTCTTTTTTGAAAATTTCCGCTCGCTGAATTCCACTTCCACCGGGAAGCGGTAAGCGACGCTGCACGGACTTTGCGCAGTCCGTTGCGGCCATGGAAAATTTTTTTTCAGGGCATCTAACAGATCGTAGCGAAACGCCGTATTCCACAAGGGTTCCACGCTTTGAATTTTTTAAAAACTTGACCTGCGAATTGGTTCGTTTTTCCGAAGCATCGACACAGTTCAAAAGCAGTAATTCACCCACCTTGTTGAAAACGAATCAGTCACGATGTGACAATCTTGTTTCAATTTTTTATGGCGGTCATCCGACCGAGTGGAAGGCAGGCGCCGAGCAGGGTGATGGCGGTGTTGATTGGATAAAACCAAGGGTCGGCGATCTGCGGACGTGATGAGAGCAAGGCGTTGGCGAAGTCATCGGCACCGAGTGATGCAAGCAACTGGCGCAGCTCCGGCCTCACCCATGCGACGATGAGCACGGAGACGATGGTGCCGGCGATCAGGCCGTTGAGGCTGCGTCGGCCGGGAATGATGGCGGCGAGCAGAATGCCTAACAGCGGGCCGTAAGTGTAAGCCACCATGCCAAAGGCGAGATCGATGAGGTTCTTGTTCTCGTTTTGCGCGTAGCCGCTGGCAAGCAGGATGGCGAATCCGGAGAGCACGGCAGCCCAGACAACGACCATGATGCGGGATCGGAAAACCATCGTCTTGCCGTGGACTTCCTGTTCGAGTTTTTCACGGCCATACCATGCGGAGAGGGAAGTTTGCGCAAGCGCGGCGAGCACCGAATCAAGGCTTGAGATGGCGGCGGCGAAAGCACCTGCGAGAATCAAACCAGTGAGACCGGGCGGCAGCACAGTGGTGATCCAGACGGGGAAAACAAAGTTGGCGTTTTCGGCAAATTTAGCGGCCTCGTCTGCGGTCAGTCCCACGGTGTGATACCAGGCGAAGAGTCCCGCTCCCACGGCCAGCATCAGCAGGGTGGTGAGAAGCGAGACGCTGCTCCAGATCATTGCCTTGCGGGCGTCCTTCTGGTTGCCACAGCAGAAAATTCGCTGGGCGTTGAGTTGGTCGGTACCGAAGGCCGCGAAGTTCTGGAAGGGCATGGCGATTACGCCCACCCAGAAGGTGTAGTTGAGCAGCGGCGCATCCCACGGCGGGGTGAAATTCAAAATGCGCATCTTGTCGATGGTTCCTTCCGGACCAGCGTGGCGGTTGATTTCCACGATGCTGTCCCAGCCGAGGTGGCCGAGCAGCCAGCCGAAGGCGAGCAGGCCGCCGAAGATGAAGATGCAGAACTGGATGACATCGGTCCAAATGACCGTGCGCATGCCGCCCATCAGCGTCCAGACCACGGCGAAGGCACCGATGGCCAGGATGCACAACTCCATGCGCATGCCGGTGACGGTGGTGAGGATCAGCGCGGTGACCAGCACGCGCACGCTCTGGCCGAGAATGGCTCCCAGCGAGAACAAGCCCGTCACAAGTCGCCGCACGCCCTCGCCGAGTTTTGCCCCCATGTAATCGTAGGGGCTGTAAATTTCGTTTTTGAAATACAGCGGCACCAGCCAGTAGCCGACGGCGAAACGCGCGATCACCGAGCCGATGCCCCATTGCAGGTAGGTCCAGTCGCCCTGCAATGCATAGACGCCGCCTGGCACACCGATGAAAGTAAGCGCGCTGATCTCGGTGGCGATCATCGAGCCGCTCACCGCCCACCATGGCAGCGAGCGTCCACCGAGGAAGAAATCCCGGATGGTCGCGTTTTTTCCGCTCAGCGCATGGCCGATGACGGTGGTGAGCAGCATGTAGCCAAGGACCACGGCCCAGTCCAATAAGGTGAAGTGTGTTTCGATGACTGCCAGCGGCATGCGCGGAGCCTAAACTGAAGGGTGTCTGCGCCAAGCGCCAAGTTTCGGCGCAAATCCGGCTTGCGGTCACCAAAACCCGGAGTATCCCTCGCGGCGGTATTTCTGACATTATGGGCGAACAGGAACTGATGGATCTCACACGCCGCGAAGGCATCGCAAGCTGGCGGCTGGCATTGGCACGCTGGGTGGAGTCCCGCCGCGTACAAATCTTTATCGTCGCGGTCATTCTGGCAAACGCTGCGATCCTCGGCTTGGAAACCTCGCCACAGATCATGGAGCGCTGGGGCAACCTTCTGGTCACGCTCGACCGCTTGTGCCTGGTGGTATTCGTGATCGAAATCGCCATCAAGATGGTGGCCTATCGCCGGTTTTTCTGGCGCAGCGGTTGGAACTTGTTCGATCTGGCGGTGATTGCCGTGGCGCTGGTCCCCGGTGCAGGCCCGTGGTCGGTGCTGCGCTCGCTGCGCGTCTTGCGGGTGCTGCGGTTGCTCACCGTGATCCCCGCGCTGCGCAAGGTGGTGGCTGCCTTCCTACACTCGATCCCCGGGCTCGCCGGCGTGGTGGCGGTGATGGCCATCTTTTTCTACACAGCCGGAGTGTTGGCCACGCGGTTGTTTGGGGGCACCCACCCGGACTGGTTCGGCAGTCTTGGGAAAAGCCTCTACACCTTGTTTCAAATCATGACGCTCGAGAGTTGGTCGATGGGCATTGTGCGGCCGGTGATGGAGAGCCACCCGCTGGCATGGGCCTTCTTCGTGCCCTTCATCATCATTGCCACTTTCACCATTCTCAATCTGTTCATCGGCATCATCGTTTCCACCATGCAGGAACTCTCGATGCTGCCGGACCCGCACCACCCAGAGCCAGAACTCGCTGTCCTGCTCGAACGCATGGAAGCGGACATCAAATTGCTGCGCGCGACCGTGGAACGCCTGCGCGAGAAACAGGACGATAGTTGAAGATATCAAATCGGATTTCGCTTTCCGCGGCCGCTGTCTTTCTCCATTCTCCGCCACATGACGGAACGACCAAAACTTGTGGTGGATGATCCTTGGCTGGAACCGCATCAGGCCGCCATCGAACGGCGCATGCGGCGCTTTGATGAGGAAATTTCCGCAATTGAAAAACATGCTCGCACGCTTGCGGCGCACGCCACCGGCCACAAATTTGTCGGCATCCATTTCCACACGGCCACCCACGAGTGGATGGTCCGCGAGTGGGCACCGTTGGCTCAGGCGGTTTTCCTGACCGGCGATTTCAATGATTGGAACCGCGAGTCACATCCCTTGGAATTGTCGCCCAACGGCGTGTGGCACTTGAAATTGCCTGCCGACACGCTGGCCCACGGCCAGAAGGTGAAACTTCACATCATCGGTGCGGACGGAGCACGGCGCGACCGCATCCCGGCCTGTATCCGCCGCGCGGTGCAGGATCCCACTACCCACGACTACAGCGGCCAGATCTGGAGTCCAATGGAAGCATTTGTTTGGAAACACGAGTTTGATCCGGCATCCATTGGCGCGCCGTTGATTTACGAAAGCCACGTCGGCATGGGCGGCGAGGAACCGCGGGTGCATACCTACCGTGAGTTCGCCGATACCGTGCTGCCGCGAGTAAAAACAGCAGGCTACAACACCGTGCAGCTCATGGCTGTGCAGGAACATCCGTATTACGGTTCGTTCGGCTATCATGTGTCGTCTTTCTTCGCGCCCTGCTCGCGTTTCGGCACTCCGGAGGATTTGAAATACCTCATCGACACCGCCCACGGTCTAGGCCTCGCGGTGCTGCTCGACATCGTCCACTCGCACGCCGTGAAAAACATGGCCGAGGGGCTCAATGATTTCGACGGTTCGGGCCACCAGTATTTTCACAGCGGCGAGCGCGGCGATCATCCGGGCTGGGACTCGAAGTGCTTCGACTACGGTCGCGTGGAGGTCCGCCAGTTCCTGCTCTCCAACGTGCGATACTGGCTTGAGGAATTCCGATTCGACGGCTTCCGCTTCGATGGCGTCACCTCGATGCTCTACCACTCGCGCGGAAACAAGGCGTTCGGAAGTTATGATGATTACTTCGGCTCCGATGCCGACGAGGATGCCATCCTCTATCTTCAACTAGCCGCCAAGCTCATCCAGGAAGTGAAACCCGGAGCCATTGCCATCGCCGAGGACATGTCCGGCATGCCGGGCCTCTGTCGGCCGCTCGATGAAGGAGGCGTGGGCTTCACCCACCGCCTGGCGATGGGCATTCCGGATTACTGGATCAAACTGCTGAAACACAGCCGCGACGAGGATTGGAATCTGGACGAACTGTGGCACACTCTGCGCAACCGCCGCCACGGCGAGGCCACCATCGCCTATGCAGAGAGCCATGACCAGGCACTCGTCGGCGACAAGACGCTCGCCTTCTGGCTGATGGACAAGGAGATGTATTGGCACATGGCCAAGGATGATGCGCATCCGGTCATTGAGCGCGGCATCGCCCTGCACAAGATGATCCGCCTCGTCACCCTGGCACTCGGCGGCGAGGGCTGGCTCAATTTCATGGGCAACGAATTCGGCCATCCCGAGTGGCTCGATTTCCCGCGCGAGGGCAACGGCTGGTCATTCCACTACTGCCGCCGCCAGTGGTCGCTGGTGGACAATCCGGATTTGAAATATCACTGGCTGGCGGATTTTGATCGTGCGATGATCGACTTCGCAAGAAAGAGCAACCTCATGGCCGCAGCGCCTGCACAATGCCTCTACATCGATCACGGCCCGAAAATCATCGTCGCTGAACGCGCTAATTTCATTTTCGTTTTCAACTTCTCCGTCAGCGATTCCATCTTTGGCTATCCGATCCGTGTGCCGGATTCCGCGACCCGCGAACTGCTGTTGGACACTGACGACATCGACTACGGCGGCCACGGCCGTATCGATCCCGGCGCGCATTATCCGGTGGATGGAGACGGCATCATGAAGATCTACAGCCCTTCGCGCAGCGCCCAGGTGTTTGCGAAATGAAATCCAGGCGCGGTTCTGAGAATTACGATCCGCCGCTGAAGACATTCGATGAAAGCAAAACGGCCCGGGGCGGTGATGGATCACCTGATGCCCCGAGCCGTTTGCTTTTGAACGGATACGAATGATCAGACGATCACTTGAGGACCTTCATCTTGGCGACGCCGAAAACGGCATCATCGCCAAGCTCCTCCTCGATGCGGAGGAGTTGGTTGTATTTCGCAATTCTATCAGAACGGCTCATGGAACCGGTCTTGATCTGGCCGCAGTTGGTGGCCACTGCGATGTCCGCGATGGTGGAATCCTCGGTCTCGCCGGAACGGTGGCTGAGCACGGAAGTGTAGCTGTTTTCCTTGGCGAGTTCCACGGCGTCGAAGGTTTCTGTGAGCGTGCCGATTTGGTTGACCTTGACGAGGATGGAGTTGGCGACACCGGTATCGATGCCTTTCTTCAGGTATTGGGTGTTGGTGACGAAGAGGTCGTCGCCGACGAGTTGGGTGGTCTTGCCGAGTTTGTCGGTGAGCACTTTCCAACCGGCCCAGTCGTTTTCATCGCAGCCGTCTTCGATCGAGATGATCGGGTATTTCTTCTGAAGTTTTGCATAATAGGCGACTAGTTCCGCGGCGGACTTCACCGACTTGTCGCCCTTCTTGAAGACATAGGCTTTCTTCTTCTTGTCGTAGAACTCGGAGCTGGCGCAATCGAGTGCGATGGCGATCTGGCTGCCAACCTTGTAGCCGGCGAGTTCGATGGCCTTGCAGATGGTGGCGAGGGCGTCGTCCGCATCCTTGAAGTTCGGGGCAAAGCCGCCTTCGTCGCCGACGGCGGTGGAAAGGCCGCGGTCGTGCAGGACTTTCTTGAGCGTGTGAAAGACTTCGGCTCCGTAGCGGATCGCCTCACGGAAAGTGGGCGCGCCGATGGGCATGATCATGAATTCCTGGAAGTCGATGGGAGCGTCCGAGTGGGCACCGCCGTTGATGATGTTCATCATCGGCACGGGCAGGACCTTGGCGTTCGGGCCGCCGAGGTATTTGTAAAGCGGCACGCCGAGCTGCGAGGCGGCGGCTTTGGCCACGGCCATGGAAACGCCGAGGATGGCATTGGCACCAAGGACTTTCTTGGTGGGGGTGCCGTCGAGTGCGAGCATGGCGGCATCGATGGCGGCTTGTTCGGTGGCGTCGAAGCCAAGGATGGCGGGGGCGATCTTGGAGTTCACGTTTTCAACAGCCTTGAGCACGCCCTTGCCGAGGAAGCGCTTCTTGTCGCCATCGCGGAGTTCGACGGCTTCGTTTTCGCCGGTGGATGCGCCGGATGGTACGGAGGCGCGGCCTATTGCGCCGCCTTCAAGGTGGACGTCAACTTCGACGGTGGGATTGCCGCGCGAGTCGATCACTTCGCGGCCGCGGATTTCAACAATGGTGGTGTAGTCCATGATATGTGTTTGGTGATGTGAAAGGTTTTTCGTGGCGAGGGGGAAGACTCAAGATTGCAAGAAGCAAGACGCAAGAGAAGAGGGGAAAAAGACAAGCATTGCGCAAGATCCGGTCAATCCACAGATAATCTCCGCATCGGAGCTCTGTTCTTGCGTCTTGAAGTCTTGTGTCTTGCGTCTCATCAAGGGTTATAAGACCTGATGGATTTGATGGTGAGGGTCTGCATGCCCTCGGTGGCTTCGTCGCGCACTTGCACGGCATCGCCGGGAGCGCCACCGACGAGGGCCTTGCCGACTTCGGAGAGATAGGAAACAAGTTTTTTATCGGGATCCGAATCCCATGCGCCGAGCACGGTCATTTCCACTTCGGCTCCGGTGGCGTCGGTGAGTGTGACGATGGTGCCGATGTTGACGGTGGCGGCATCAGAGCCTTTGAAATCGGTGCCACGGGCGCGGCCGATGTCTTTTTCAAGTTCGTTCTTGCGATGACCGAGGTAGCGCTGGAGATCCTTTGCGGACTTGTATTCGAAGTTCTCGCGGAGATCGCCGTAAGAGCGGGCGATGGAGATGTCCTTGGTGTTTTGCGGAATGCGGACGCGGATGAGTTCGTCGAGTTCAGTCTTTTTCTTTTCGAGGCTTTCCCATGAGACAAGCAGGGCTTCCTCGCGGCGTTGACCGGCGCCGCTGACGAGTTCTCCGGTTTCGGGGCGAGCCTTGATGATGCGTGCCATCAGTGATTTTTTCTCAAGATCCCCGAAGACTGGGCAATCGAGCAAGCGTCGGGAAAAATTGCGGGCTTCGTTGACGTCCATGATGGCGACGAGGTCCGTGAGCAGGTTCTTGTCATCACCTAACAGACTTTGCAGGCGCGAGGTCTTGCGCGGGCCGTCGGAAAGGTGGTCGTTTTCGAGCAGATTGAGAATGGAGGCGCCGACATCAGCGGTGAAAACTTCGACGGCAGCCGTCTTGCGCTCGCGGCAAACCCAGATGAGTGCGTCAGCCCCAAGATCGCGGCGGGCGATGGCTGAGCGGAGGTGGTTGACGAGTGCGGGAAGCTCGCCGCGTTCAAGCAGGATGCGGGCGATTTCCGTGACTCCGCGTGCTCCGACACGGTCAAATACCCTCACGATTTTCCCCACCCAGACTTCTGCGAAGGCATCGGGGAAGGCTTCGTAAACGGCGCGTTGGCGGCCGGATGGCAGGGCTCCGGCTTCTTCGGCGAGTTTCACCGGTTCTGCGGAAAGCAGTAGATCGGAGAGCCTGACGGCGGTGGGGTCAAGTTCCAAGGTCTTGGAGGAACCAATCACTTCATCGCGTGCGGCGACGAGTTGGAGTGCTTGGCCGAGTTGGACGCGGGCGGCTTTTTTTGCACCTTCATCGATGTCGAGAAGCAGTCGCTTGAGGGATTCGGTGTCATTTTCAAAAGCGCCGATGTCGGCGGCAATGGCTTCAAGCGCCTTGATCATGCCCTTGATGTCGCGGGCCGCTTCAAAATCGGCGACCAGTGCCTGGGCCGGGGTGCGATCGCCAGTGCGCAGGACAATGGCCTCGGTGCGCTTTTGCGGAATCACCGCGAGGCGGCTTTCGCGCAGGGCTTTCTTGTTGGCATCCCACCATTTTTTGAAGCCGGGCTCGGGAATGACGGTGCCGCAGAGTGCTTTTTCGAGGGCGTCGCCGGTCATGCTGCCGCCGTGGCTTTCAAGCAGGTGAACGATGAGTTGGATAGGGTCGCTTTTGGAGAGGCTCCGGAGTTCTTCGATTTGCTCGATTTTTTTCGCGCGGAAATCATCGGTGGGAATCCACTCGGTTTTTTGGAACGCGAATTGGAGTTCCATCGTCTGGCCGGCGGATTTTTCAAAGTCGATGGTGACTTTTTTTCCAGGCAGGTCCCAGTCGATCACCTTCCCGGCGCCGAAGGATTTGTGAATGCAGAAATTTCCGGGAGCCAATTGAGTAAGGCGCTCGCCGACCGGTTTGGGAATGCGACCGGCCTCGACCAGTTTCGCCACATCAGGATGCATGCGGCGGAACATGGGAAGCGGACCGGAAAAACGCAAGGCATTCCCTTGGAAAATCTTGCGATGTGTGGTCAATCGGCTGCAAATCAGCGGTCGGCAGAGGGGGGAGGCACCACCCGTGGGCGCGGTTGGCGGGTCGGCATCATGCGTCCTTCGAGTGCATGGTCGAGGCCACGGCGCAGGGCGCTGACGCGGCGCTGCCATTGCAGCGGGATCTGCGCGAGATTGCCATCGGACGGCAATTCGCCTTCATGGATGGTTTCATCGCCCGGGCCTTTGATTTTCACATGATAAACCGCGCCTACGCGGCGCACTTCGGCGCGGCCCTCATTGTTTGTATAACTGGCGGTTTTCTCGGAAACATTGACCACCCGCATCGGACCGCCGCATTCGCCCGGCAGGATGGCGGCGTCCAGCAGGTCGCGGGGAAAGGTGTTTTTGGTCGCAGGTACCTCGCCGAGTTTGAGGGTGACATCAAGCGGTCTGCCGGAGCGGAAGCCGGACAAGGTGATTTCTTCGCCGGGTTTGGAAAGGCGGAGCAAGGCGGCAAGTTGGCCTTCGTTGACGAGCATCTGGTCGCCGATGCGCCAGAGAATGTCGAGTTCTCGAAGTCCCGCTGCAGCGGCCGGGCCGTCTTTGTCGATTGTGCGGATGACAAAACCAATCCCGGGCGGCAGCGATGGCAGCTGGGCGGTGATCGTTTCATCCGGCTTGGAAACCTCCAGCCCGAGCCAGGCGCGCGGCGCATCCTTTTGGCGCAGCGGTTTTTCCCCGGCATGCAAAAATGCCGGAATGAAGAAACAAGCAATGAGCGGAAGATACTTCATGGTTAGAAAGCGCTGGTCGGCATGAGGAGCAGTTCCTCGCGGGGCTCGGTGACCTGCATGACAATGCCCGTTTCCTCATCGAAAAGGCTGTTTTCCTCCACCACACTGAGGCGCATGGCGCGCATGGTGGTGCCGTCCATCTCCTCGTGCCAACCTTCGTCGGTCATGGATTCCACGCGGTCTGATTCGCCCACCAGCAAAAATCCTGGAAAGTTGTCCACGGTGGCGATGACCTGGGGTGGGGGAGTGGTCATTTGGAAAATCAAAACGGCAGCGGCAAGCGCGGCGGCCATGCCACCGACGATGAACGGGAAATGGCGGTGAGAGGTTGGCCGCTTATCGACTGCGGGAACTCCCGCGAGTTCATCGAGCATGCTCTCGATTCCGCGTTGTCCGTCCTCGCTGAGGGCGGGTGGCATCAGGCGCGAGAGGATGGTTTCCACGGTCTTGCTGTCATGCATGGCGGACCTCCTTTTTGCTGCGCAAATCGTGCGCAAGTTGTTCCAATGCGTAACGGTAGCGCGAAGCGGCGGTATTCGGGGAAATCGCGAGGGTTTCGGAGATTTGGGCGAAGGTCAGGCCACCCCAGAATTTCATGATCACCACCTCGCGCAATTTTTGACTGAGACGCTGCACGGCGTCGCGCATCAGGAGTGCCTCCTCGTCCTCTTCCAAAAGCGGGTCCAGCCAGACGTCCTGGAAGTCATTGAGGTAAATGACCGACTCCTCGCGCTTGCGGCGGCGTTTTTCGCTCCGGTGATGGTTCAGACCGCAAAATCGGATGGTCGAAAAAACCAACGGCAGGTCGGGCGGCACCTGGCCTCTATCCGCCTGATGGTGCCACATCCGCAGGATCGCTTCCTGCACGAGATCCTCGGCGTCCTCGCGGTTCTGGCTCCACCCGCGTGCGAAAAGCAGCAGGCGCGGGCCATTTTCGGCCAGCCACTGTTTCCATGCGATCGCGGGAGATTCCATCATGCGAGAGGGTAATGCCCCATGGCGGGGCTTTTGTCTGAAAAATCCGGCGGTCTGCGATCGCAGAACCGGAATGATCAGTCGATAAACTTGATTTTTCCGGGAACCGGCAGGCGCCCGAGCGCCATGGCTTCGTGTTGTTCGTCGGTGCACGAGGAATTGATCGGCGCGTCGGGCTCGGCGGCGTTTTCCTGGAGGTAGCCGTTTTCGAGCATCCATTTCTCCACTTCCTCGCCGCTGATGTCGGGCAGCATGTGGCCGTCGATCTCCACGCATGGCGAGAGCGGTTGGCCGCTGCGCTGTTCCATTTCCCAGCGGTAAGCCGGGTTCTTGATGATGTCCTTTTCCTCATATTCGAGGCCGTATTTGCGCATGATCGCGCGGATGCCTTCGCTCCAGCCGCAGAAGGTTTTCAGGTAAGCGGTGATTTTTGGGGATGATTGACTCATGGGATTCGGTGGTTTCGCGCAGACGCATAAACGCGGATGTGGCATTCTGCAAGCATCCGCATCGGGCCCCTTGAATGAAAACGGCTCACTGGTCTCTAACTCCTCGATTCGACTGATCGAGAAAGCGCCGCCAAAAGAATTCTTGGCACCGTGGACCAGCGCGCCTACTACCGCGTCAATCAAAGAGATATCGGTGCCGTCGAATACCGAAGAGCCGACTTATCCATCATCTACCCGCTTATACCGTCAATCTGGAATACCGATGCCGACTGCGATGGATTCCCCTATGGCATCGAGCGTTTACACGGCACCAATCCCTTTCTTCCCGACTCTTCGAACACCGCCAATCTCGGTCCACCCGCCAATGCTGCCGATGGCCGCGCCGTTCTTAGCTTCAGCGTCGGCCGGGATGCCTACATGCCGGAAATCCCAGCCAACTGGAGGCTCGTGCGTTCACCTGATCTCAGCCCAGGCAGTTTCAAGGAAATCTATCGTTACGGCAGTTTGGGAGAAGTCTCCATCCCCGGCGTGACGTTTTACCACGGCCCAGATATGAACGACGGCAACAAGGAACGAGTCACCGTCATCGATGCGAACCGAACCGATGGAAGCGCCTTCTATCGATTGGAGGCCGTTCTGCCGCCTTTGGAAGGATCTCCGTGAATAGGTTATCCTGCATGGGGCTTCCTGTCCCGGACGATTGCAGGCTAGCCTGCTTCAGCGTTGCCAGAAAACGATGGCGGCGACCATTAATACGAAAATGGCGAAAGCCTTGCGCAGGCTGCTTTCGGGCAGTTTGGAGGCCACTTTTCCACCCACCAGCACTCCGGCTGCGGCGATGAGTGAGAAGACCGCCGCGAGCAGCCATGGCACGGGCGTCTCGTCGAGGTGACTGACAAACCCGGCGGCCGAGTTGCAGGCAATGATCGCCAGCGAGGTGCCGGTGGCGGTTCTCAGCGGCAGCTTTGCGAATTTCACAAGAGCGGGCATCAGAAGGAACCCGCCGCCCACGCCGAGGAAGCCGGTGAGCACGCCCACCGCGCCGCCAGCTAACAGACAACGCAGCGGCTTGCACTCCGGTGCTGGCTGCACTGCGGATTTCCCCGCCAACAACATGCGCAACGCCACCACGACCATCAGGCTGGCGAAGCTGAGCATCAGCGTGGATGGCGATAGCAGTGGCGTGAGCTTGGCTCCCAGCACCGCACCCACCATGCCGGATAAAACAAACATGCCAGCGGCCTTGAGGTGCACTTCGCCAGCGCGTGCCCGCTGCCATGCGCCGACCGCTGCCGCAATGCCGACGATCAACAAGCTCAAGCCCACCGCCTCACGCGGCGGAATGCCCGCGAGATAAACCAGCACCGGCAGCGTAAGGATGCTGCCGCCCGCACCTGTCAGGCCGAGCGATAGCCCGATGCCGATGGCACCCAACAGGGCGAGCGCATTCATGGCGCAGACTGCGGGCCGAGTGTGACTAGCCAGATCCCGCGCAGGTCGTTGAGTTGATAGCCAGTGGCTTGATCCTCGGGATATATGACTTTCATGATTTCATCGACTCGGGGATTTCCGCGAAAGGACCATCTACATGAACGACCTCGCGACCGCGGCTGGCAAGATAGGCGGAGGACATGGCGGCGCGGAGGCCACCAGCGCAATGGACGTGCAAGGGGCTTGCAGTGGGAACTTCGTCGAAACGCGCAGCAAGCCGGGTGTAGGCGATGTTTTTCGCGCCATTCACATGCTGCGATGCGAATTCATCCGCGCCGCGGACGTCGAGCACGGTCGCATCCGCCGGAAGATCCGCCGCAGCGATGCGTGGATAACTGGTGATGAAAGATGTTGCGGCGAGAGCCTCCGCCGCCGGAATCCAGCCATCGATGTGGTCCAGCCCGATGCGGATCAACTGGCGCACGGCCACTTCCACATGCGCTTCGTTTTCGACAACTAACAGAATGCTCGCATCTTCATCGACATAGGAGCCTGCGGCGAGCGGCAGCTTGCCGCCGGGCAGGGGAGTGAAGAGCGCACCTTGCAAATGCCCGGCGGCGAATGCGGCGCGGTCGGCCCGCAGGTCGAGGATTGCGGCCTTTTTGATCCACTCGCCGAGTTGGTCTGCAGTGATGCGTTGCGGCGTGGGCAGTTTGCCATCCTGCAGCAGCGCGGGGCCGAGTTTGTTGTCGCGCTTCATGCGGGCGAAATAAAGCGGCGGCTCGGGTTGGCCGGCGAGGATGTGCTGCACGAACTGGTCTTCCGGCGAGGTGAGCGCTTCGCGGAAGGCAGCGTTGAATTTCCGTTCGTAGCCCATCACGCTGCTTGGCACCGCGCCGAGCGCCTTGCCACAGGCACTGCCTGCGCCGTGGGCAGGGAGGATTTGCAGGTGCTCGGGAAGATCCGCCATGGCGCGGAGGCTGGCATATAAGGTGCGCGCGCTTGGTTCCATCACACCGGCCTGGCCGGCCGCGCTTTCCAAAAGGTCCGGCCTGCCGACATCGCCGACGAAGATGAAGTCGCCTGTTAGAAACGCGACCGCTTCGTCCGCGCCGCCACCGATGTCGGTGACGAGGAAACTCAGGTGCTCCGGCGTGTGACCGGGCGTGAGCAGGGCTTTGAACTCGATGTTGCCGACGCGGAACACATCGCCGTGTTTGAGGAAACGGGCATTCGGATTTCCCTTCGCCCACTCGAACTGCCAGTCCGGGCCACCTTCTTCGGAAAGATAGGCCACCGCTCCGTGGCGCTCGACGAGTTCGCGCGCGCCGCTGAGGTAATCGGCATGAATATGGGTTTCCGCGACGCCGGTGATGCGCAGGTCGTTATCGTCCGCCACTTGAAGATAGCGGTCGAGATCGCGCTCGGGATCGACGATGATGGCCTCGCCCGTGCGCTGGCAACCGATGAGATAGGCGTTTTGTGCGAGCGAGGAATCGGTGATTTGGCGCAGGAACATGGCGGTGATGGGGAGGGGGTTATACCGAGCAGGACTGCACGTTGCGGCCGCCGCATTCCACTTTGTTCCACGGCATCTTGGACAAAAGGATGGCGAGGCCGCACCAACCGGTGGAACCGGCCATGGTCAGGCCTGCGCCTAGAAACGCGGGGAGCAGGGCGAAATTCTTGTTCACCGTCAGTGCGAGAAGCGAGCCGGTGAGAGCGAGCACGCCGATAATGAGCTGGACCTGGCGCATCAGCGGCAGGCGCTTGCGCGTGCTGCGCTCGAGTGGCAGCCCCGCGGATTCCCAGTCGGTGACGCCGCCCTCGAGGATGGCGAGGTTTTCGCAGCCGGCGGCGCGGAGTTTCTCGAATGCCTGCTCGGCCCTCTTGCCGCTGCGGCAGATCAGCACGCAGCTCTCATTGCCCGCTGCGGCGGCCTTCACGGACGCGGCGTCGAGTTTGTCGAGCGGCATCAAGCGCGAACCGGCGATGCGCATTTCCTCGTGCTCGACGGGCGTTCTCACGTCGATCAGCGCCACGCGCTTGCCGGATTGCAGGTCTTGTTGAACTTGTTTGGCTTGGACTTTCATTGGTGGTGGCTGTTGGTTTCGCTTAACAAAATCACCATATAGCCAGATAGTTATCCTTGCAAGAGGAAATTTTTCCGGATATCTTCGCCGCCGATGAAACTCAACGCGCAGCAGCTTGAACGGGTGGCCAATTTGTTCCGCGCCTTCGCGGAACCGACGCGACTGGCGATCGTGCAAGAACTCAAGGCCGATGAAATGAGCGTCTCGGACATCGTCGGCTGCCTGTCCACCAGCCAGGCGAATGTTTCAAAGCAGCTCAAACTGCTGCACGACGCAGGGCTGGTGTCGCGTCGCAAACAGGGGACGCAGGTTCTTTACCGCATTGCCGATCCGATGGTCTTCGAGTTGTGCCGGATTGCCTGCGACAAGCTCAACCGCGATGCCGTGAGACCGGCAAAGCTGAAGTTTTGAGCCGCTGGGCAGACCAACCGGCGAAAGCATCGCAGCAGGGTGATCTGCCTCCGCCAATCGCATGAAAACTTGCCTGCGGAGGTCGTGCGTGATGACTTTCCGGTGTGAAGCCGTTCATCAATATCTCCACTTATCGTTTTGCCCCGCTTTCAGGATTGAAGGACTTGCGCACGGAACTCATGGATTCCTGCAAGGCATGGAACTTGAAGGGCACGATCCTGCTGAGCACCGAGGGCATCAATTTGTTTGTGGCGGGCAGCGCGGAGTCGATCGACCGGCTGCTGGCCAGATTGCGAGCGATTCCCGGCTTGGAAGATCTTACGCCGAAGGTGAGCCTCAGCGACACTCAACCGTTCAACCGGATGTTGGTGCGCCTGAAAAAGGAAATCATCTCGTTCGGCGTGGAGGCAGTGCGGCCGGCGGACTACACCTCGCCCAAAATCGCGCCGCATGAGCTCAAGCGCTGGCTCGACGAGGGCAAACCGGTGACCTTGCTGGATACGCGCAATGACTACGAGGTGAAGCTCGGCACTTTCAAGGGAGCCATCGATCCGCAGATCAGGACTTTCCGTGGATTTCCGGAAGCTGTTAGAAAACTGCCGGATGAGATGAAAACCCAGCCTGTGGTGATGTTCTGCACCGGCGGCATCCGCTGTGAGAAGGCAGGACCGTTCATGGAGCTGGAAGGTTTCCAAAACATCTATCAACTTGATGGTGGCATACTGAAATACTTCGAGGAATGCGGTGGAGAGCACTATGAGGGCGATTGTTTTGTGTTCGACCAGCGTGTGGGAGTGGACCCCGCGCTGCACGAATCCGGGCATGCGGTGTGCTTTGCATGTCTCGCGCCGCTGGATGCCACCGACCAGCAGGACCCGCGCTATGTGCGGGGGAAAAGCTGCCCGCACTGTCACAAGAGCGAGCCTGAACTGCTCGCCGGGCGCATCGCCGCGCGGCAGGAGGCGGTCCGCCGGGCATGCGAGCCACTGCCGGGTTCGGTGGCTCAGGAAAACCGCCGCCCGGTCAATATCCCGGCGGCGCATGACAAACGGCGGCTGCTGGATGTGCTGATCGATTTGTATCCGCAAATTCCAGCGGCGGAATGGGAGGAGCGTTGTGATGCCGGAAGATTCATCAACTATGGCGGTGACATCCGCGGCAAGGATCACATCGTGCGGGCTGGCGAGCGGGTGTTGCAGGTTTTTGCGCCTGAAGCCGAGCCGCGGGTTTCCACGGACATCCGGATTCTTTATGAAGATGAGGCTTTGCTGGTGGTGCACAAACCCGCTCCGCTGCCGATGCATGCTGGCGGTCGATTTCACCGCAATACCCTCCAATACATCCTCAACATCGCCTGTGAGCCGTTTCCGCCACGGCCGGTGCACCGGCTCGATGCCAATACCACGGGCGTCGTGCTGTTTGCCCGCACCCGCCATTTCTGCCGGTTGCTGCAACAGCAGTTTATCGAACGCGGCGTGGACAAGCGCTATCTCGTCGGTGTGGCCGGGCATCCGGAAAATGACTTGTTTTCCTGCAATGCGCCGATTTCCACCGAAGCGGATGCGGTGGGCAGCCGCCACATTGATGAGGATGCGGGGCTGGTCTCACGCACGGACTTCAAAGTCATTGAGCGACGCGCCGATGGATCCTCATTGCTTGAAGCCAAGCTATCCACCGGCCGGACCAACCAGATCCGCCTGCACTTGCAGCATCTTGGATATCCGGTTTGCGGCGATGCCACTTATCTGGCCGACGGGTTAACTGGCAATACACAGACGCTCGATCCCGGCGCACCGCCGATGATGCTGCATGCATGGAAAATTTCCTTCCATCACCCGCGCAGTGGCGAGGCAATGCATTTCGAGGTCGCACGGCCGGAGTGGGCTTTGGCGGGCATGCGCGTCCAGTGAGAAAAATGAGCCGCATCATTTCCTGACGGCGCGGAGTGGAGCCTTCAGGCAATCTTCATGCCGTCTCGGGAAAGCCCTGAAGCGGGTGATGGTCAGATGCGGTCTTGATCATCCTCGTCGCAGCAGCCTTGGCCACTCTGGCAGCAGTCGCTTTTGCAGAACCAGTAGATGCCGGCGGCGATAAGGCCTACCACCACCGCACCGCCGATCCATGCCGTGGCCGGTTGATTCACTTGATCACGCAGGACGCGGAGTTGTGCTGCGGAATAATCCCTGCCGGCGGAAAGGCGGTTTCTTGCGGTTTCCGCCAAGTCACGGGCACCGCTGGGCAACGTGTGGCGCGCAGTGTGTGAAAACAGGTGGCCGATGTCTTGGCGCAGCAGTGAAACGTCCTCGCTCACGCGGGACAGCAAGTCATTGGCACGGGGATCTTGGAATGGGGATGCGCTCATGTTTGAATGTGGGTTTATCACCACGTGCAAACTTAACCGCAGGCGGATCATGCGCAAGTTCGGAAATCTTTTCTGGCAGTTCAGAAATCCCTGACGGCGGTTTCCTATTGCCAGCGAGTGCGCCGTTTGCCAGAAATCCGCGTCGCCATCCGAAATTCGATAGTGCGACATTACTGCACCAATAAAATAAATCATAAGCCGCTGTAGCTCAGGGGTAGAGCAGCTCATTCGTAATGAGCAGGTCGTCGGTTCGAATCCGACCAGCGGCTCCCTTCATTTGCAAAGGGTTATGGCTTTAAAAAACCTAACAAAAAACAAGGGGTGCTCTAACATTGCCTTTATTAAACGCAACTGTCTTGTGATAAGGAATCAGGCGGGGGAGACTCGCGCGCGCGGGCGAACCGGCACCGCAGCAGTCAGTTTTGTTTGCAGTTATAGGGCAGGGGAGACTCGCGCGCGCGGGCGAACCGGCACCCTCGCCAGCATGGCGGAAGGCCGGGTACGAGGGGGGAGACTCGCGCGCGCGGGCGAACCGGCACGCAACGCACGCCGCTCGTTTCGGTTGAGTCGGTGGGGAGACTCGCGCGCGCGGGCGAACCGGCACTTTGCTCGGTGCATCCGTTGCCGTCACGAACTCGGGGAGACTCGCGCGCGCGGGCGAACCGGCACGGCACAAAAAACCGCCACCCCGTTTCCAGAGTGGCGGCTTTGTTCCTCGGCCGTGTTTGCCGGTCGATCCGAGGTGATCTATATGAAACCCGATGTCGCAGGGCCGGTCTTTAGGGACACTCACGGCTTGTCCCCTACTTCAAGAAAAATGGTTTGCCAGTCGCGGGTGTGAGGTCACCCCACCGGATCTCTGCCACTCATCGCGGCGGAGCAAATCTGATAGAAAAATGGCTTTTGCGGATGGGATGTGAGCGGGTGTGACGTTCCCGCGAAACCTCAGCGATGGCCTTGCCGGCTGCATCGATGAGTTCCACGCTGAAATCATCCGGCAGTCCATATTGCGCATCCAGCCCTTGCGTGGTGTAGCGTCGAGCCGGCACCAGTGCCACTTGATCGACCTTCGCCACCGCCGACCAGCGCAGCTCCACCGCATGTTGTGTTCCCTGCACGGGCACTGCCCGCGGATGAATGCCGGCATATCCTCCCGTGCCGCCCTGGTCATCGATGGGAATGTCCGGCAAGGCGGCAAGTGTAGGCTTAAAGGTGGAAATTTCCGCCTGAATCTCCTTGAGCCGGGAGGAAAAGGACTTGGCGAGTCGATTGTCCCATCACTCATCTTCCGCAGCACGCGCCCCGACCATCGTGGCTAGAAAAACAATGGTGGCGGCTATCCCTTGGATGCGATTCATGAGTGGAGGGTTTAGGTGGAGAGAAGGATTTTTAAAAACGGATCTCACTGGAAATACGTATCGTCATGCGCATACGGCGGGGCGCAGCAGCAGAGGAAATTCAGCGGCTCGATCGCCCGGATCTGGTGCCAGGCTCCGGCGGGAATGAGAATGGCATCACCAGGGACGACTTCCTTTTCCACGCCATCGATCTCCATCCACCCGCGACCCTCTAACAGATAGTAAAACTCCTCGCTCCGCTTGTGATAGTGGCGCTCTGTTTCACAGCCCGCAGGCAGCGATGCCTCCGCCAGACTCTGGCCCACCACCGGGGCGTTGGACAGATCGAGCAGGCTGCGGATGGTGGAGCCATCCTTGGTGGTGAACGGGGCTTGCTGTTCGCGATTGCGGATTTCCATGCGCCCAGCCAAGCAGGCTGTGGCCCGCCCGGCAATGCAAGGATGGTCCGGGATGGACATCTGACTGGTTTTCCAAGCTTCCGCCCATGCCCACCATCCATGTCGATCTCGCCGACCGCTCCTATCGGCTGGTAAAAACCGCATCAATGCCTTCTGGAACGCTCGTCGCTCCAATCTCGCCGCATGGCGGAACTTTTTTTGTCATGCGCCCGAACTAATCTAAGATTCCTATCGATCCACGTCTTGGTGGTGGCCGCTGAGCATCTGCGGGGAGCAAACAATGCAGCCGTCGAGAACGGCAGCCGTTGCGATCCGGGCATCTGGCCACAGCACGGAATTCCGGACGATGGCCCCGGCGGCAACCTCCGCACGGGGGCCGATGACCGAATTTTCGACGATGGCCCCGTCTTCCACGCGGGCGAGAGGGTGGATCGCCGGGCCCAGTGCGAGTTCACGGTGTGCTTGCAGATACGAGGCTCGGTCGCCGAGGTCGAGCCAGACACCCTCATCGAGCACGATGGCACCGAGTTTTCCCTCGCGCACAAGTTCGAGAAACGCCGGAACGACCGAAACGACTTCGCCGGCGGGGATTCGACGGAAAAACTCCGGATTCACGCAGTAGATTCCGGTAAAAACATGGGTGCCGGGTGCGCGGTCGAGACGGCGGTGAATGTCGGTCACACAGGTCCCGGGCTCGTTGAGCGCGATGTGCCTGGCAGAGCCTTGTGAGCGCAGGGCCAGTGTGACAGGCAGGCCCGACGCCACATGCGCTGCGATGAGTTTTTCCAACGGCAGAGTGGAGAAGATGTCGCCGTTATGGACCAGTAGCGGGCAGTTTGCGGCCCAAGGCTCGATGTTCTTGAGGCCCCCGCCGGTCTCCAGCCGCACGGGCTCGTGAATCAGTGTGATGTCGTGGTCGTGATTTTCCGGTAGTCTTTTAAAATCCTGCCATGATGCCGGCAGGTGGTGGGTGTTGATGGCGAAGCGGCGGATGCCGGCACGCGCGCAGGCATCAAGAGTCCACGAGGCCAGCGGGCGGTGAAACAAGGGCACAAGCGGCTTGGGCAACCGGTCGGTGAGCGGCCGCAAACGGGTGCCGAGTCCCGCGCCGAGGATGAAGGCTTGATTCACCATGCCGCTTTGCCGCGCCGGGAGCGGATGATCAAGCCTGCGTGGAAATTTTTTTGAGAATCGCATTTTTTCTGTCAAAACGACAGTTCGATTAATGAGATTAGATTTTCTATTCTTACCGCCTTTGCACGCTTGGCTCGACAAGCCATTTTTCTTGAGCGATGACGATGGCTCAAGCACTTGAACACCGAATCTCCAGACCGCTCGCAGCTTTGTGATTCGCATCGCGAGGAGGTGGCGAGCTTGCTGACGCACGCGCTGGGCGTGGTTTTAAGCATCGCTGCCTTGCTTGTGATGTTGGTGCTGGCCGGCACGGATCTATTGAAAATGGTCTCCGCCGCGATGTTCGGTATTTCACTGGTTCTGCTCTACACCAGTTCCACGCTCTATCATTTTTTTACCTCGCCACGTTGGAAGGAGCGCTTTCAGGCTTTGGATCACGCCTGTATTTATCTGCTCATCGCCGGATCCTACACGCCCTTCACCCTCGTCACCCTGCGTGGTCCATGGGGCTGGTCGTTGTTCGTGGCGGTGTGGCTCATGGCGCTCGCCGGGGTGTTGATCAAGACCCTCGGCAAGCGGAAAAAGGACCACTGGATCTCCACCGCTCTTTACCTGGTGATGGGCTGGCTGATCGTGCTCGCTTTTGCTCCTTTATTGCGGGCCATGCCCTTGGCCGGGGTGCTGTGGCTTGTCTCCGGCGGGCTAGTCTATAGTCTGGGCGTGGTTTTTTACGCATGGCGGCGTCTTCCTTTCAACCACGCCATCTGGCATTTGTTTGTGCTGGGGGGCAGCGCCTGCCATGTGCTGGCCGCCTGCCTGCATGTTTTCTAACAAAAATACCCAGTCATGCCCGAATTGCCCGAAGTCGAAACCACTTGTCGCGGCATCGAGCCGCACGTCACCGGCGCACTCATTGACGAGGTCATCGTGCGCCGCAGCGATCTCCGCCAACCTGTTTCCAAAAATCTGGGTGAAATCGAGGGTAGGCGCTTCACTGCGGTGTGGCGGCGTTCGAAATACCTGCTGCTTGCCATCGACGATGGCCGCACGTTGCTCGTTCATCTCGGCATGTCCGGCAACCTGCGGGTTCTCGCGCCGTCGGCCGCGTGGAAGGTGCATGACCACTTGGGCATCACCTTGGACAATGGCAAGCAACTGCGTTTTCACGATCCCCGGCGCTTCGGTGTGGTGCTGCTGGTGACTGGTGACCCGCTGGCACATCCCTTGCTCAAGAATCTCGGTCCGGAGCCCTTGAGCGGGGTCTTCACCGCAGCTTGCTTGCAGGCCGCTTGCGCGAAACGATCCGCCGCCATCAAACTGGTGATCATGGATGCCAAGGTGGTCGTCGGCGTTGGCAACATCTACGCGTCTGAGGCTTTGTTCCGTGCGGGGATCCTTCCGTGCACTTCGGCGAAACGCGTTTCGAAACCGCGTCTTGCCCGGTTGGTGGAATCCATCCGTGCGGTTCTTGCCGATGCGATCGCGGACGGCGGCACCACCTTGCGGGATTTTCTCAACTCCGACGGCCAGCCCGGTTATTTCAAACAGCGGCTTTTTGTTTATGAGAGGAAAGGTCAGCCTTGCCGTATCTGCGGCACAGTGATCGGCTATGCCCAGCTTGGCCAGCGCTCTGCCTATTGGTGTCCGAAGTGCCAGAAGTGATTCTCAATTCATGTGGTTGCCATTCGATCATGATCCAAATCACTTCCACTCGTCACCCAGCGCGACGGCCATATGGCTTGGTCCAGCCCGATCTGAACTTCAGCTATGGCGACGATGAGTGAACTCCAAAAACATCCAAACGAACTTTCCATGACCACACGCACCGCACTCCTCGCAATCCCGCTTTTCCTCGCACCGCTGTCTGCCATGGCGGCTGAGCCCGAGCGGCTTGATATCATCGCCTACTGCACGCCGCCGGCCGACACGATGTCGCTGGAGCGCTTTCGCGAAATGGTGGAATGCGGATTCACCGCCGGCATTCCCGTCGAGAAAACCTACGACACCGAGACCGCCGCGAAAATGATGGATCTCGCCCATCAGGCGGGCATGCGCCTCTTCGTCAACAGCGATGCCACCCTCGGTGATCCCGAAGGTGTGGCCGCGCGCTTCAAGGATCATCCCGGCGTGGCGGGTTATTTCATCGTGGACGAGCCGACATGGACTCCGCAGGGATGGAACAAAACCCCGTTGTATCATCTTCAACTCGGCGACCTCGTGCGAAAAATCCAGACGGTGGACCCGGCGCGCCCGGCTTATATCAATTTGTTTCCGAACTATGCCAGCCCCAAACCGCTCGGCACCGCAACCTATGCCGAGCATGTGGACAAGCTGCTCGAAGAAGTGCCCGATTTGAAAATCCTGTCGTTCGACCACTATCCGATCGCGGGCTACAAGATCCGCCCGGGGTGGTATGAGAACATGGAAATCATCGCGGCGGCGGCGCGGCGCAAGGGCATCCCTTTCTGGGCCTTTGCGCTGACCTCCACCCACTTTGATTTCACCCCGGCCACGCTGGAGCAACTGCGGCTGCAAATGCACGTGAACCTCGCCTATGGCGCGCAGGGCTTGCAATATTTCCCGTATTGGGCTCCCAACGAGGACCACTGGTTCAGCCCGATCAACTACGATGGAAGTCGTAGCATTCTGTATGACCACGTCAAAACACTCAACGCGCAGCTCCAAACCATGGCCGGAGTGTTCAAGGATGCGAAAGTCATCGAGACCGCGCACACCGGCTCGCGCCCGGTATGGCGGCCCGGTGCGGAAGACAATCCCGCGCCATGGGAGCAGCGCGAGGGCGCGATCCCGCAAGGCACCCGCCGCTACGAACCTGCGGCCCCGGTGAAGGAATTCATCGCGCAGGGCAACTCAGGCGCTCTGGTTTCCACAATTTCGAAAAACGGCAAACGCCACCTGGTGGTCGTCAACAAGGACTACGCCCACGTGATGGTCCTGCGGATCGCCTTCGACGGCTCGCGCGAAATCGAACGCATCAAGCCCGACGGCAACTGGTCCCCAGTCGCCGACAAGCCCGGCAGCATCCTCGTGCAACCGGGAGACATCGTCATCTTCCGCTGGGAAGAGGCTCCTTGAGGAATGCGGGAAAAAACCGGAGCCGTGGTGCGGCAGGGTGATCCGCCCGTGCGCTCCGCGAGACTCCTTGCGGGCGGGAACGCCTCAGTCAACGCGGCATTGGCACCATGAAACCCTCGGTCATCAGCAACATCGGGTCGGTTTGCAGCTCCGGCAAATGCAGCTGAATCCGGATGTTGTTTTCACCGCGAAACCTCACCCGTTTTACCATTCACATGCTTGCCGACCCGCCGCCGCCGCGTTAGTTTCCCTCCATGACCGACTAATCCATCGCCGCCCAAGCCCGCGCCGCCGATCTGGCGAAGGTGCGGCGGGCGCGCGCGATGACTGAAGAACAAAGGATTTTGTCAGGTCCGCGCCTTTTCGCGGGAGTTTGTGAACGCATCCGGGAAGGACTGAAGGACGAGAACCCGGGTGCCACGCCCGAGGCGCTTCACGAACTCCTTCGTCAACGCTTGTCCATTGTCCTGAAACCCCGCCGCCGGGTCGCCCCATGAAAACCGGCGAAGATGCAGTTGCGGCCCTGCTCGGCATCCTTAACCGGGAAGGTGTCCCCTACATGATTGTCGGCTCCTTTTCATCCAATCGTTACGGCGTGCCCCGCGCCACCCATGATGCCGATTTCGTCGCCGTGATGCAGGTGCAGGGGCCAGCACGGCTCGACTGGTCCTACATCGAGGAGTGGGGGCTTTTCAAGGGATTTCATATTTCTCCTTGAAAGTGGCCAGACTCCGTGAAAATTTCTTTTGTCATGACAACCACCATTACGGGTAGAAACCAGATCACCATTCCAGCTGCCTTGGTGGAGTGGATGGAATTGAAACCCGGCACGCGGATTGAATGGCTGCCGGGTGAGGAAGCGGACGAATTCGTCTGCCGGGTGGTGCCCGATCCCGCAAGGCTCGCTGCCAAACTGCGGGGCGCAGGGCGCGTGTATCTAAAGGCCGGTGCCCGGCACCCGATCGACGCGCTGGGGGCTGAGCGGGGCGAGGATGAACTCCGAAGGGAAGAAAGCCTGTGACCCACTTGCTCGACACCTCGGCGATTCTGGTCCATTTCCTGGATGAACCGGGCGCGGATCAAGTGGAGGCGCTGCTGGCCGGCGGCGCGAACGTCGCGGGACTTGCCGCACCCTCCTGGGCGGAACTCGACCGCCGCTTGCAGGAGCTAATTCCCGATGTGGCCGAGGCGGCGCGTGTCATGCGGCACTACACCCGCTCGCTGTGTGCATTCGTTGCGGTGGATGAAGCCGCTGTCTTGGCGGCCATGAAAATCCGCCACGGCTGCGCCTGCCGCCTGCCGCTGGTGGATGCCCTGATTGCCGGCTGCGCTGCATGCCATGGCCTCACTCTCGTCCACCGCGACAAGCACATGGACGCGATCCCGTCCGATCAAGTGGCGGTGCTCCGCCTGCCGGACAGGGCGGTCTGAAGATCCGCGCTCCGCAGTGAGATGAACGTCCAAAACCATTCGCGACTTTTTCGCTTCAGGCGGGTTTGAAAAACGTCATCTTCCGAGTCTGCAGGAAGCGCCGGAATCCGATGGCTTGCTTGATGATGCCAAAGACGGGTTCGACAGTTTCCTTGCGAAGGCCGTAGAGTTGCTTGCCTTCCGCTGTATCTAACCGATGCGCCATTCGTTCGGCCACCGGCGCGTTTGCCGGTGGTGGCGATGGGTCGTCGCGCACTTCGAGTTGGGCGATGCTGCGGCCATGTCTCTGCCGTTGTGAGGCGTAAACGGTGGGGCTTTGGTCGCCGGTTTCCACAGTTTGCACGGCAGCTTCACTGAAGTATCCACTATCCACCAGTGCGTTGCCCACTTGGCTGATGGAGGGTGGGTATTGGGCGTGACCGGTGCCGCGCTAGTTGGTGCGCGCACGGCTCAGATCCAGAGCTTTGACCGCATCCATGATGAAGTGCACCATGTGATCCGGGGCCACCCAGTCGCGCAGGTCGGGCGGCAGCAGTAGCGGGGTGTCGTGGTCAATGTGTCGGTTTCTTTCGAAGGACTGCCAGGTAAGGTGGAGAACAAGCCCGGTTCCAACACCTTGGACGTGCCGGTGGGCAACCTCTGAATCAACCGCCAGATGCTCGGCGTGTGAACCGGATCCAGTGGTTGTTGAAGGGGGTTTTTCCCCATAGCGGCCTGATTTCAAGATCTCCGAATGGGCTGAGAATGCGCTCGAAATCCTCGTGTGTCGGGTAGTGGGTGGGCGCTGCTTGCATCCAGCGTGTGGCCTTTGCCAGCAAATCTCCTGCGACGGTGATTTTGAAACGCCATGAATCGTCGCGGATGCCGGAGCGGATTAGCAGGAGCCCGCCGGGAGCGACACGCGATGCGGCAAGTCGCAACAGGGTTTCCTGCGCTTCTGGATCAAAGAACTGGAGGATATCGAGAATGCAGACGTTGCCTTGGTGATCGGGCAGACCTTTACGGGCGTCGTGCGCTTCGAAGGCGATTCCGCTGAGCCCAGCGCTTGTCGCGGCCTGGCGGGCGGAGTGGATCTTGCGCGAGTCGTAATCGAGACCGTGGACCGGCACATCGATGCCGCGGGAGCGCAGGAAATGGGCGGAGAGCCCGATGCCGCAGCCGATATCTAACAAAGGCAAATCGGATGCGGCGAGGTCCGCGGCGAGCGCTTCGTAGAGTGGATCGGTCCGCAGTTTGGAGGCGGCGTAGTGACGGTCCCAATGGCTGGGAAAAGATCCGGCAATTTCGCGAAGAGTGTGGGATTTCACGGTGAGAATTGGCTGAGTGGATTGCGACCACGGGTGAGCAGAACCGGCAGGCGTGCGAAAAAACCGAGGAACAAGCGCAAGTGCATCCAGATGAGCAGGCGGTTGTCCCGGAAGTAGCGGAACTGCGAGATGCCGCCGTCTTCCTTGGCCGGATAACGCACTGCGGTCGGCAGTTTGATGATCGGCACGCCGCGCCAGGCAAGGCGGACTGCCACCTCGGGCTCGAAATCAAAGCGCCGCGCGTGGCGGGTGGATTCCATCACCGAGAGCAGGTCGGCGGCGGGGTAAAGGCGCATGCCGAAGAGCGAATCGCCGATGCCCCAGCAGAGCGTTTCGAGATTGGCCCAGAAGTTGGAAAGTTTGCGACCGTTCACGCGGATGGCCGGGGCGAATGAATCAAACACCGGCTTGCCGAAGACTGCCGCCTCGGGATGCGCCGCGGAGATTTTCAGGAATTCAGTAATCCGCGCCGCCGGGTGCTGGCCGTCCGAATCCATCGTCAGCACATGCGTGAAACCTTCATCCACCGCCAGTCGGAGCGCGTGCAGAAGTGCCGCGCCCTTGCCGCGGTTTGGTGCGAGGGATATGATCCGGAAATCCGGGTTTGCGGGCGATTCCAAGTCGTGCAGAGTTTCCTGCGAGCCGTCGGTGGAACCATCGATGACCACCCACACCGGACACGGACTTGTTAGAACGGCGGCCACGGTTTTGCGCAGGATGCGTCCGGTGTTATAACTCGGAATGAGGATAAGTGGGCGCGTTTCTGTCATCTGCGACGCTTATGTAGCCAGCGCACGCGGCATGGGCAAGCATCACAAATCCGCGGTTGCGGGAGCCACGGATTTGCGCCGCAGCGGATGGGGTTTGGAGAGCTCCTGCTCGAAGACCGACTGCAGCCGCGCGGTGAATGCCTGCGAGCTTTCATCCGGAGCGGGGACCAGCGGCTCGCCCACCTCGATGAGCACATGGATGGGAAACACCGGGCGTTTCCACAGTGGCCAGCCTTTTTCGAGGTAGCGGGTATCACTGCGGATGAATATCGGATAGACGGGCACGTTTGCCCGCAGGGCGATGATGGCGCAGCCGCCTTTGAAAGGATTGGTCCACAGCGCGTCGCGCCGGGTGCGGGTGCCTTCCGGAAACAATAACAACTGGGAATCTTCTGTTAGGCTGGCGGCGGCGCTGCGGATCATGCGGCTCATGCCATCGTTGGCGATGTATCCGGCCAGCCGCGCCCCACCGCCGAGCAGTGGATTTCCGAGGATGGATTTTTTCATCACGCAAACGGCGTTGGGCAGGCGGGCGATGATGAACACCACGTCCCACAGCGAGATGTGATTCGGTGCGATGACCGCCGGTCCCGGCCGGGTGCCAAGTCTGCCGAGCGCAGCGCTGTCCAACCGGACGAGATCGGCGAGTCGCAGATAGACCACAAAGGAGCGGAACAAATAATGCAGCAGGAAACGCCCGAGGCGCACGCCGGTGCGACGTGGCAGCATCAGATGGAGCGGCCCGCCGATCAGTGTGAGCAAGCCCCCGAAGACCGCCCAGTAGAGCAATCCGAGCGCCATCGCCACGATGTCCCATGGCAGCCGCAACCATGAGCGCAAACCACGTTTGCCAGTGGAAACGGGAGATGGTCTGGCAGGGAGCGCGGATGGCACGGCGGGGCAGGCTAGGACTGGATTTTCAATGGGTCGATTTGATTTTTGTGCGAGCTCCGGCGGCGGGATTTCCATTGCATTCCGCAGGCTCCGGTGCTGATAGTCCTCCCGCGTGAGCCACTTTCGATTCATTCCATCCATGTCATGCGTGCCGCTGCTTGCGGTGGTTTTTGCCTTGTCCCCGGCAGTTTGCGCCGCCGAGGCAGCAAAGCCGGTTCCCGCGCCGGAAGCGAAAAGTGAAGCGCCAGTCAAACCAGTGCCGCTGCCAGCCACGCCGGCCGAGAGCACCCCAGATGGTCCCGATGACCAGGCCGCCATGGAGGATGCGGAGGAAGCGGTGGCCGTGGCCATCCCGGTGAATGCCGATCCAGTGCGCGTCTATGGCTGGCGCGAGGATGTCTTGATCGATGGCATGAATGAGAAACTTCTTGCCAAGCTGGATACCGGCGCGCTGACCAGTTCGATCCACGCCGAGGACAAGGAGCTATTCGAGCGGGACGGGAAGAAGTGGGTGCGCTTCATCGTCACCGACACCCGCAAGGGCAGCAAGATCCGCGCCCGGCTTGAGGCACCGTTGGTGCGCACCGCCCGGATCAAGGAGCCGAATGCGGAGTCCGTGGCGCGCGAGGTGGTGCGCTTGTCATTTCAGATAGGCGATCGCAAGGTGCGCGGCGAGTTCACGCTGAACAACCGCAACAACATGCTCGCTCCCGTGCTGCTCGGCCGCTCCGTGCTTAAAGATCTCGGATGGATCGATTCCACGCGCACTCATCTTGCCGACCAGAATATCTCCCGCTGATGCTTTTTCCGCATCGCCGCTTTCATTGATCGTCATGAACACAAGGAGCAAGTTGATCGTGGCAGTGGTAGGGCTCCTCCTGTTAGGCGGCGGGGTGGCCGCCTACAAGGTGTTCCGGCTTGGCATGCCATTCTGGAAAGGCGAACAAGTCCATGACTGGCAGATCGAGGCGCGGGTTTCGTTTCTCGCCACCGGCAGGGCCGTCAAGGCCCGTTTGGCTCTACCGGCCGCCGCCGTCGAGCAGCAGTCAGGCCAGGAATCCGGATCACTTGGCTATCATTATCATATCGAGCGCGAACTCGGCGAATACACCGCCGTGTGGGCTGCGGAACAACGCGAAGACGGCCAATCGCTCTACTACCGGGTGCGCTTGCCGGAGTCCACTCGCAGTGGAGGCGAACCCGTGCCCGCAGCCGCCGTCCCGGTGGCAGGAAACCCCGGCCTCACCGGTGCCTTGGCTCAGGCTGCCAACAGTGTCGTCACTCGCGCGAAATCGCTTACGCAGGACCCGGATTCGCTCTTTGTTGTCATTTTTGATCAAATCCGCAGTGGCGAATCCTCTCAGGAACACGTTCTGCTCAAGAGCCATTACCAAAAGGAGTTCGGGCAAAACGCGATGATCCAACTGGGCATCGACCTGCTGGAGTTGGCGGGCGTGCCGGCACGCATCGCCTATGGCGTGCGCCTCGAGGAGGACAGCGGCAGGCATCCACCGGTGCCGCTCGTGGAGTATCACGACGGTGCCTACTGGAAGGTGCGCGATCCGCTGGACCCCGGCGCGGTGCTTGATGGTCGCGACCTGTTTGTCTGGCACCGTGGCGGCGGGCCCTTGCTCGATGTGACAGGCGGCGAGGGATCGCAGGTAGTCTTCACTGTGGCCAAAGAGCGGCTCCCGATGTCCAGCCTATCGGACCTGCGCGAATCGCCATTCCTGGTTTCCACCATTCTCGGATTGCCTCTATCAGAACGCGCGGTGTTCCGCTACATCGTGCTCATTCCGCTGGGTGCCTTCGTGGTGGTGTTGATGCGCAACATCATTGGCATATCGACATTAGGCACCTTCATGCCGGTGCTGCTTGCGCTGGCCTTGTTGGAAATTCCACTGGCGCGCGGACTCATCATGTTCGCGGTGCTCATCGGTGCCGGGCTGTGGTTTCGTTTCCTGCTGTCCCGGCTCAACCTGCTGGTGGTGCCACGGGTGGCGGCCTGTGTGGTGATTGTCACGTTATTGATGATGCTCATGAGTGTGCTCAGCTACCGGCTTGGCATGAGCGGCGGTGTGCAAATCACCTTGTTTCCGATGATCATCATCGCCTGGACCATCGAGCGCATGTCGCTCATTTGGGAAGAGGAGGGGAAACAAAGCGCCCTCACGCAGGTGGCAGGCTCGCTGGTGGTGGCGGTGCTGGCTTTCCTGTTCATGAAGATCGGCCAGATCCAATACTGGGCGTTTTATTTTCCGGAACTGCTGCTGGTGCTGTTGGCCGGCATCCTGCTCATCGGCCGCTACACCGGCTACCGCCTCTCCGAGTTGTTCCGCTTCAAAACCTTCGCCGATACCTGAGCACGCAGAGATTGAGCCATGGAGGAAACCTCACAGATGAAGCGCGGCAAGTGGTGGCACCGCTGGATGCTCACGCCGCGCGAACTTCACGAGCGCGGCGTGGTGGGCCTCAACATGCGCAATGCCCGCTACCTGCTGCCTAACAACCCGCGGCGGCTTTACCGCCTGGTGGATGACAAACTGCAAACCAAGGCCCTCGCCGAGCGCGAGGGCCTCTCGGTGCCCGAAACCTATGCTGTGATCCGCACGCCGCGCGATGCCGCCAGGCTGGAGCAAAAACTCTCCGGCCATGAGGCATTCGTCATCAAGCCCGCCTGCGGCTCCGGCGGCAAGGGCGTGCTGGTCATCGATGGCCGCGATGAACAGGGCCGCTTTATCAAGCCGAGTGGCGCGGCGCTCACTCCCGACGAGGTGCGCCACCACGTCGCCAACATTCTTGCCGGGCTGTTCAGTCTTTCCGGCCAGCGCGATTGTGCCATCGCCGAATACCGGGTGCGTCCATCCAAGGTTCTCACCGACATCAGTTATCAGGGTGCGCCGGACATCCGTATCGTCATGCTGCATGGCTATCCGGTGATGGCGATGCTGCGCGCCGCCACCCGCGAGTCCGACGGCCGTGCGAACCTGCACCAAGGGGCGCTGGGCATCGGCATCGACCTCGCCACCGGCCGCACCATCCGCGCGGTGCACCATGGCAACCCCCTGCTCATCCATCCGGACATGGAGGTGGGTTTGATCGGCATCCAGCTGCCGCAATGGAACAAGATCCTCGACATCGCCGTGACCTGCCAGGAAATGACCGGACTCGGATACCTCGGAGTTGATATCATGATCGATGAAACGCTCGGCCCCTTGATGATCGAAGTGAACGCGCGTCCCGGCCTTGCGATTCAGTTAGCCAATGGAGTGGGTCTGTTGCGTCGTCTGGAACCTGTGGTCAAACAACACACGCGCCATCCGGGTTTCGGCCATGCCGAGAAAATCGCCTTTTCACAAAGCCACTTCGGTGCGTGATCATGGAATGCGGTGGCAGGCCACCGCTTTGGCTCAATCCCAACACTCTACCGGCCAAGCCAAAGTGCTTGCCGGTGCGAAAATCCCGCCTATTCCGCCAACCTCTCACCTTGAGAGCGAGCGGATCAGCTGGATCGCCTCGGGAAAATCCTGGCGGATCTGCAGTGCCATGGTGGCGGCGGCGATGGCTTCATCTCGGCGGCCGAGGCGGGCGAAGATGGTGGCGCGGGCGTAGGGAATCGCATGATCCGATGGCTCCGCAGCCTCGCCCTTGAGCAGGGCTTCGATGGCTTTTTCCGGCTGGTTCATGCCGTTGTAGGCGAGGCCGAGGTTATACCATGCGCGTCCGTTCGAGGGATCGAGTTCGACGGTTTTTTCGAGTGCTGCCACGGCTTTTTGCATTTCTCCGGTTTCAGCCATGGCGAGGGCGAATTTATACCGGTATTCGGCTTCCTCCGGCGCGAGGCGGATGGCTTCCTCAAGTGCCTTGACCGCGCCGGCCATGTCGCCGCTGGTGCTGAGCAGGATGGCAAGGTCGTGGTGGAAGGGCGGGGAGTTGGGATCCCACTCGATGGCCTTGCGGATCTGGCGGATCGCAGCCGGGGTGTCGCCGCGCAGATAGGCGAACTGGCTGAGCTGCATCCGTCCGGTGGGTTGGTCGGAGTTGATGTCGAGCATGTGGGTGAGTTCGCGGCCGGCGGTGTGGGTCAGATCGAGAGTGTCCACCAGCGCCCATGCGGCGGCCACGCGCACCGAGCGCGACTCGTCATCCAGCATCGGTTTCAGGGCTTTGCGGACCTCCTCGTTACCGGCGCGCGTCTGGTGAACGAGCGTGCGCACGACCGCCTCGCGGACGAGCGGGCTTTTGTTAGAGAGTTGATCCATCAGCGCCTTGGCGGCGTCCGGATCCATCACCCAGCGGATGAGCAGATGACTTGCGGTGGCCTGCCATGCGGGGATCGGCTCGGTGCCGAGCATGCGGATAAGTCCCTCGCGGGCGGATGGCTCGCCGCGGCGGGCCTTGGCCACGAGGATGGCGCGGTCGCGGGTGGGGCGCTTGAGGCGCTCGCCGTAGAATTTGTCCGATTCCTGGATCGCCCAGTCGGTGCTCTTGTCCGTGTGGCAGCGGTTGCAGGCGTTGGGAATGCCATATTCCTTGGTGAGCAGCGGATCGGGGATGGTGAAACCGTGGTCATGGCGCGGGTGGCGCTGCATGTAGGTGGTCTGCGGCATGTGGCACGAGGTGCAGTCATGGCCGGTGCTGCCGGGCGTGCATGGGCTGTGGGTGGCGGGGTTGATCACCGGTGCGGGTGGCTCGGTGCCGCCGGTATGGCAGCGCATGCAAAGCAGGTTGCCGGGAATCAAGCGCTTGTTGGAGTGCGGTTCGTGGCAATCCCCGCAGCGCACGCCCACATGGTGCATGCGGCTGGAGATGAATGAGGCGTAGGCATAGTTTTCATCGCGCACCTGACCGTCGGGATGATAGGTATCCGAACCATCGGTGAGGGTGAGGGCGAAGTGGTCGAAATACGACTCACCGGGGATGAGATCGCCGGTGATCTCGCTGCGGCGCGAGTGGCAGGGGGCGCAGGTTTCGCTCATTTGATCGCGCGTCTGGCGCTTGATGGTGGGATCGGTGAGGCCGAGCTTCTTGTTGTTTTCCAAATCGTCCTTCGAGTATCCGGGCGGCGGATCTTTCTGCCAATCGACGTGGTCTTTCATCGGGCCATGACAGGCCTCGCAGCCCACGGTCATCTCGGCCATGGTGGTGTGATAACTGTTGGTGGAGGGTTCGTAGTTTTTGCGCAGGCGCGTGTTGTGGCAGGCGGCGCACATGGCGTTCCAGTTCATGCCCTGGCCGGTCCAGTCGCCCCAGTCGCCGGGCTCGCGCTGGTCTTCGCCGAAGACATCGAACCACTCGTTCTTGTGCGGATCATAACTGACATCGCAGGTCTGGAGGCGTCCGCCGGGCGCGGCGATGAGGAACTGGCGCAGCGGGTTGTTGCCGATGACGCGCACCACCGGAAAGTTTTTGCGCTCCTGACTCCAGCCGCGGGTCAGGATGTGGGCCAGACCGTCCTTGTCGAGAAAGACCTCGGAGCGGCGGGCACCGTGATCGAGCGTTTGCCTCGGGGAAAACGCCTGCTTGTCCATGTCCTCGCGGTATTCGCGTTCGGCGAGGCCGTGATTGGAATCCTTCCAACCGGCGTAGGCGGTCTCATGGCATTCCTTGCACGATGCGGAGCCCGCGTATTTGGCGTGCACCTCGTCTTCCGGCGCAAGGATCGGAGCAGGGGGGGCAGTGGTTGCCACGGCTCTCTCGTCCGCTGGTTTTGCGGGACTTGCATCTGCTGAAGTCGGCTTGAATGGCTTGGTGGTCAGGAAAATGCCGGCTGCGATCAGAAAGGCAGCAGCAAGAAGAAGGGTGAGTGGTTTTTTCCAAATTCTCATGTCAAACCGCAGGCTGGCACCAATGAACCGGGGGATGAGGGCCACGTCCAGAGCCATTTCATCCTTTGGGATGCATCTACAAAAAAGCGGAGGATTGGAAATTGGGATGGCAAAACATGAAATATCCGAACGGGCAGGCATGCGGCAGGGTTGACGAGGGGCTTGTCAAGACTGGGGAAATGCGGATGGTTGCCGCGCATGATGTCATTTGGTTCATTGGAGCGCCGCTGGGGATGGATTTCATTTCCAGGGTTTTTGCGGTATTACGCATTGATGCACGGTTTGGTGTATGTGCTGCAAGTGGTGCGGCCGGACATCGGGAAACTGCTGGAATTCGACCGTGCGAGGATTCTCTCCGGCGAAGTCTGGCGGGTGGTTACCTTTTTGTTTTCCTCCTCGGGCTTTGCCGGAACCGGGATGATCGGGATTCTGTTTTTCTTCTTCATGGTGATGATTGCCTTCATGATGAGCGATGCGCTGGAAGGAGCTTGGGGAGTCTTTAAAACAAGCTTGTTTTATTATTGCGGTATTGCCGGATTGATTCTTGCCAATTTCATCTTTCCCAATGCCATGGCCGGATCGGGATTTCTGATCTATGGGACCTCGTTTCTCGCCTTCGCCACCTTGTTTCCGCGCCATGAGTTCCTGATGTTTTTCATCGTGCCGGTGCAGGTGCGTTTCCTGGCGATGATCCAGGCGGGGATGATGCTGTTGGGTGCGCTTGGCAACTGGCTGCTGCTGCCGTTTTTTCTGTTAGGCTGCGCGAACTATCTGATTTTCGCGGGCATCCCGGCCCTGCGCGGAACGGCACAAATCATCGAGAGTAAAAAGCGGCGCAAACGTTTCAGCGCCGCGATGGAAGAGGACGGGCAGTCATTCCACACCTGCGCCTCATGTGACCGCACGGATGTGACAGATCCTCAACTGGAGTTCCGCGTGGGCAGTGACGGGCGGGAATACTGCATCGATCATCTGCGGGAGTGAGTTTCACAGAATCTCCTCAACGAAGGAATTGCGCTGAAACATCGAGAATGCCTCTGGCTCCTCGCCGGTGCCGAGGAAACGCGGGGGAATGCCGAGTTGGTCATGGATGGTCACGGCGATGCCGCCCTTGCCGGAGCCGTCGAGCTTGGTGACGATGAGTCCGTCGAGCGGGCTGGCCTTGTGGAATTCCTTGGCCTGATTGAGCGCGTTGGTGCCGGTGGTGGCATCCACCACGAGCAGTGTGAGGTGCGGCGCGGATTCGTCCTGCTTGGCGAGCGTGCGGCGGATTTTTCCGAGTTCCTCCATCAGGTTGTGGCGGGTGTGGATGCGGCCGGCGGTGTCGCAGATGAGGAATTGCGTGCCGGTGGCGATGGCTTTCTGGTGCGCGTTGAAGCAGACCGACGAAGGATCGGCGTTGGGGTTGCCTTTGACGATGGTGAGGCCGAGGCGTTCGCACCAGCGTTCGAGTTGTTCGACGGCGGCGGCGCGGAAAGTATCAGCGGCGGCGAGGATCACGGAAAACCCGCGTTTTTTGAGCCACAGGCCGAGCTTGGCGGTGGAGGTGGTTTTGCCGGTGCCATTCACGCCGACCACCAGGATGACAAATGGTTTTCCATCCGGGCGGGGCAGGGGGGGAGGGGAATCGAACGGCAGGCGCTGCGCGAGGTGGCGGCGGGTGGTTTCCACCACGTCTTCGGCGGAAACCTGCCGGCCTAGGCCGCGGAGTTCATCGATGATGGCGGTGCTCAGGTGGATGCCGAGATCCGAGGAGATGAGGTCCGCCTCGAGGTCGTCCCAATTGATCTCCGCCCGATTGGTGACCTTGTTGAAGAGTGATTTGAAAAAACCTGCCATGGTGCGGGGGGAGGACAAGACACAAGACGCGGGACTGCAAGACGCAACAGGAGGAATCGTTTATCGGACACGCTTGGAAAATCAGATTTTCACCAGTGATGGACGGAGAATCACCGAGGCGGTGGAATCCACCGCGCCAACGATCATCCGGGTGCTCGGCCATTGGAATACAGGCTTGCGGCCTGATTTGCGGAGGGTTAGATCCATTCGCCATGGACCATCATGTTTATTTCTGGCTTACCGATGAGAAGAACAATCCTGCCGACCGCGCGGCATTCGAGCAGGCGCTGGCAGGATTGTTGGAAATCCCGCTGGTCGCCAGTGGTCGCTGGGCGGTGCCGGCTGATGTCGAGATCCGGCCGGTGGTGGATCAGACATGGGATTATGCGTTGACCATGCGGTTCGCCACGCTCGAAGACCATAACATCTATCAGGATCACCCGGTCCACAGCGCATTCATCCAAGCCCACAAGCCATGGTGGGCCAAGGTGCGTGTTTCGGATCTTGCGTGACGTGGCACTTTTTGCGCCATGACACCGCCCCGTCCCACCGAGATTGCCTGGTCGTTGCTGCGTCAGGCTATTTCCGTTGGCGATCTGGTGATTGATGCCACTGCGGGAAACGGCCATGACACGGTTTTTCTGGCGGAATGCGTGGGCCCCCAAGGACGGGTGATTGCCTTTGACGTGCAGGACGAGGCCATCCGCGCTGCGGCGCTGCGGGTGGAGGCCGCCGGTCTGTCACCACGGGTGGAGTTTCATGTAAAATCTCATGTCCGGATGGAAGAGCACGCGCAACCGGGATCGGTGGCGGCGGTGATGTTCAACCTTGGCTACCTGCCGGGTGCGGATCACGGCACGACCACTGTGGTGGGGGAAACTTTGTCTGCGATGGAAGCCACCGCGCGCCTGTTGAAACCGGGCGGTGTTTTGTCCGTGGTTTGCTATCCCGGACACGAGGCCGGCGCGGTGGAGGCACACGCCGTGGAGGACTGGATTTCCGCGCGCACCGCCGATGGCTGGCGGGTGGCGAAATACGCGATGCTCGGCACCCTGCGCCCTGCGCCGTTTTTGTTAGCTGCCACCACTCAGATCACCCTCGACCAGAGCACCTTGAGGTAGCGGGATTCCGGGTAGTTCGAGAGCGTCGGGTGGTCCGGGCCGGCACCGGTGCGGTCGAAAATCTGCATGCGCTTGTGCTGGCGGTGCGCGGCGTTGGTGACGACTCGCTCGAAGTCGCCCGCGCCGAGCATGCCGGAACACGAGCAGGTGACGAAGAGGCCCTCCGGTGCCACGAGTTGCAGCGCGAGTTTGTTGAGATCGGCGTATTTTCCCTGGCCAATCTCATCCTCACGGCCGTGGATGAACTTCGGCGGGTCCGCAATGACCAGATCCCAGGTGCGGCCATTTTCGATCATGGTGCGCGCCCAGGTGAAGGCATCGGCATGGGTGAAACGGATTTTCGCGGAGTTGATATTGGAGTTGCGCTTGGCCATCGCGACGGCGGTTTCATCGAGGTCCACGCCGATGACGTCTTCCGCGCCGCCAAGTGCCGCGGAAATGGCGAAACCGCCGGTGTAGCAGCAAAGGTCGAGCACCGTGCGGCCTTCTGCGAGCTTGCCGAAGTTCCTGCGGTTGTCGCGCTGGTCGCAGAAAAACCCGGTTTTGTGGCCATCGGTGAAACTCACTTCGTAGCGGACGCCGTGCTCGCGGATTTTGACCGATCTCACCGGATCCGATTCCACGCCGCCGCTGCGAGGGATGCCTTCGATGCGGGCCAGTTCCTGATCCACGGAAACCACCACGCGTTGCGTGCCGAAACACTCGTGGAGCAGCGGCAGCCAGCGCGGCAGCCGCTGCCATGCGGCGAGATTGGTGATTTCCACCGAGAGCACGTCGGCGAACTTGTCCGCCACCATGCCCGGCAGAAAATCCGCGTCGCCGTGGATGGCGCGGTAGCTGTCGGTGCCGGTATCCAGCTTGAGAATCCCGCGGCGAAGGTTCGCGGCGCGGCGGATGGCGTTTTCAAAAAACGACTCATCGATTTCCTCAAGCGAGTGGCTGACGACGCGCAACGGCATGCGCGACTTCGGGTTCCACAAGCCCCAGCCGAAGGTGGTGCCTTCCTTACCGAGCACTTCCACCAGATCACCGGGGCGGGCGTCGCGAGAGACCTCGCCGATCATTTTGGGCCAGATGGAAGGGTGGAAACTGATGGTTTTGATTTGAACACTCGGCACGACGGAAACTACGCCGGAATCACCGCTGGATGTCGATTCGATTGAAAAAGAATCCATAGATTCCGGTATGATTGCCGCCCGCTCCGGCCTTGAACCCGCCGGTTCTGCTGTCTAGGTTGCGCGGCCGACCCACCAGCACGATGCCCAAAGTTTACATCAAGACCTACGGATGCCAGATGAACGAGCGCGACTCGGAGCAGGTCGCGCGCATGTTCAGCGAGGGCGGCTACACGGTCACATCCCATGAAAGCGAGGCCGATGCCATTCTCATCAATACCTGCTCGGTTCGTGATCAGGCGGAGCAGAAGGCGCTCGGGAAAATGGGCACCATGATGCACAAGGGGCGCGACCGCAAACATGTGGTCTATGGCTTCATGGGCTGCATGGCCCAGTCGCGCGGAGAGGAACTTTTCAAGGCGGTGCCGAGCCTGGATGTGGTGGTCGGCACCCAGAAATATCACAAGGTTTTCGAGTATGTGGATGGCATTCTCCAACAGCGGCTTGAGGCCCGCATGGATGACCCGACCCACTCGCTGAGAGGCGGCAGTGTCTGCGATGTGGCAGAGGAGGAAGGTTCCCAGAACACCATCAGAGACCATACCCACAAGAGCTACCAGGCCAGCGCCTTTGTTTCCATCATGCAAGGCTGCAACATGCGTTGCTCGTTCTGCATCGTGCCGGACACCCGCGGCAAGGAGCGTGGACGGCCTATTTCCGACATTGTTGGCGAGGTGCGCCATCTTGCCGCGAACGGCGTGAAGGAGGTCACGCTGTTAGGGCAGATCGTCAATCTTTACGGGCGCACCGAGTTTCCGCGAATCGATGGCAAGTCGCCTTTTGTGCAACTGCTCGAAGCGGTCCATGAAGTGGAAGGCATCGAGCGCATCCGTTTCACCTCACCACATCCCATCGGCTACCGGGATGATCTCATCACCGCGTTCACTTATCTGCCGAAACTTTGTTCTCACATCCATTTCCCGATGCAGAGCGGTTCGGACCGAATCCTGCGCGAAATGCGCCGACCTTATAAGAACGAAAAGTTCATCGAAATCTGCGAGAAAATGAAAGCTGCCCGCGATGGCTTGGCGATCACCACGGACATTATTGTCGGCTTTCCCGGCGAGACCGAAGAGGACTTCCAGGCCAGCATCGACACCGTTGAGCGGCTGCAGTTCGACAACGCGTTTGTCTTCCGCTATTCGAAGCGCCGCAACACACCGGCCGCTGAAATGGACGGCCAGTTGACAGAAGCGGAAAAGGAAAGTCGCAACCAGCGTTTGTTAGAAGTGGTCAACCGCATTGCCATCTCGAAAAACGCGGCGCTCGTCGGCAGTCGCCAGCAGGTGCTCTGCGAAGGTCCATCCAAGACCAACGCGGCGCGCCTCTCAGGCCGTACCACGCAAAACAGGATCGTCATTTTCGATGGCGATGCGGATCGGCTCGCAGGCCAACTCCTCGACATTCAAATCGAAGAATCCGGCGGCTTCTCTTTGTTCGGCACCGCATGCCTCGCTTAGCCGGTTGCCTGTCCTCATATTCCTGCGGCTCAGAACGGGAATTCCTCCTCGATCTCGCGGATCGTGTTTTTTTGGCCCAGAGGAAGCACTTTGGCGCGCTCATGGACGGGCAGGCCGTCCACAATGATCGCTCTGTTCGGGCGGACGGGGCAGATGAATTCACAGCCGCCGCAGCCGACACAGAGATCCTCATCGATTTCGGGAATGGTGAGATGGTTTTTCCACGGCACCATGCGGATGGCCTGGGTGGGGCAGTGTTCGTTGCATGCGCCACAGGAGGTGCCTTTGGTTTCCACCACGCACAGGTCTTGGAAAAAGCGGACACTGCCGGTGCGCACGGCGCGGCGCTCGGTGATTGTGAGCGGCTGGATCGCGCCGGTGGGGCAGACTTGTGAGCAGTTCGAGCAGTTATATGAACAAAATGCGACGGTAAAATCCTGATAAGGCTGCAGGAAACCAGCCAACCCGTGCGCGGTGATCGATGGCCGCAGCACTTGGTCTGGGCAGTTCGTGACGCAGAGTTGGCATCCGGTGCAACTGCGTTGGAAATGGGCCAGGGATTTCGCTCCAGGCGGCAAAACAGCCCGTTTGTGATGCCTGGTCGCATTTTGTGGGCCGGTATCTTCCGCTCCCAGCACGGCAGAAGGAATTGTCACGGCGGATGCGAGGAACAAGCGGCGGTCGATAGTGAACTTGGCATGTCTTCCGGTGCTTGCTGCCGGGACGGGTGTGGCAGCGGTCTTGCCGTGCTTTTGCAGGGTGATGCCGCTGCGTTTGCATGAGGTCACACAATCGAGGCACATCACGCAACGCGAGTGATCGATGGAGCGATTGCGGAAGTCGATGCATTGCGCGGGGCAAACGCGCTCGCACAGTGAACAACCGACGCACGCGTTGTCGGCGATTTTCAAGCGCAACCACGCGTGTTTTGAAAACATTCCAAGCACCGCGCCCACCGGACAAACCGTATTGCACCAAAGGCGGCCACGGAGAACCGCCGATGCGACCACCAGCACAAACAGGCCAATGGCCACGCCCGCAGTGGTCCATGCCAGCGGGGAAACATCCACCGGATGGAATAGCCCGGTGGCAGATGAAATCCAATGATTGGCCCAGCCAAGCAAGGGTCGCAGTGTGGCCGAGGTGATCTTGCCGAAAACGCTGTAGGGATCGAGAAGGCCGAGCGGAACGGCGCTGCCTGCCAACAATCCTGCGGCGCAGATGCCTACCGCGCCAACCCGCAACCATGTGCGGCCGGGACGATAGGGGAGTTTGCGTTTTTTTCCGGTGCGGCGTGCCAACCATGCCGACAGATCCATGAGCACACCGAGCGGGCAGAGCATGGCGCAATAGACGCGGCCGAAGAGCAGGGTGAGCAGCAGAACCGCCACGCAACCGGCAGCGATCCAACCGGCCCCGTGCGCGATGCCGAGCAGCGAGGGCGTGAACTGCGGCCAAAGACCCACCCGCGCGATCTGCGCCGGTATCCAATCTCCAATGTCGGCAAAGGCGAGTGTGGAAAATCCGAGAACTCCGCCGCCGACGGCGAAGCGGATTTTTCGGTAGAGTCCGGCGTTCATGCCTCAAGCGTGATGCGCTTGATCTTCACATTTTCGAGATTTGTCTCGCCTGCTCCCATTTCACCGGCGAAGCGGATGAATCCAAGTTCTTCCGGTTTCATGCCGAAGAGTTTGGCGGCCGCGGCATCGAGTGCCACCATGTCCCTGCCGAGCATTTGGTATTGGGCGAGTTCGCCATCCTCCTTGGCACGTCCTTGCGGGCCGTTTTTGCGCAAGATCCGGTAGGCATCGATGATGTTGAGATCCGGTTTTTTCGGGATGAAACAAAGATCGGCAATGCACTGGTCGAGCCCGCTGTTATGGAAAAACCGGCGGTCCCAGACCACGCCCATGAGGTTTTTCATGCACAGTGAAAGTTTTGCGCCGCCATGGTGCTTGAGCACCGGCACGTTGATGAAGACATCGCAATCCAGCATCTCCTTGTGGACGAGAGCGCTTTTCAACAGCTTCGTTTTTGGCAGATCCACCATCTGGTAGTGGGACTCCAGATTCGCCGGATCCATCACGCCGCCGGCGTCCACCACCGCCTTGGCGATGCCGCTGGTCTTGTAGCTGCGCTCCCAATTGTGACAGGTGTGATCGAAAACAATCACCTTGCCCGCACCGGCCTTGAGGCAGTGGCGGACGATGGCTGCTACCAGATCCGGATTGGTATTTGCTGGGATTTCCGGCGGTTTGTCCCATGCGATGTTTGGTTTGATCACCACTTTCTGGCCCTTGCTGACAAAGGTTTCCATGCCGCCAAGCGCGGCGATTCCTGCCTCGAACAATGCCACCGGATCGCCATTGCGGACGGCCACGATGTCCCATGGGCCATCGCCAACCGCCTCCGGTGCCGCAAACAGCGGGTTGTGCCAGGCAATGGCTGCGGCGCTTGCAGCGGTGGTTCCAATGAAACGACGGCGGTTGATGGAGTTCATGGGATTATCCGTTTTTGAACGGTAATCACAAACTATCCGCCACCCTTACGACCGCAAGAGGGTGATGAAATCCGCATGGTTTCCGCAAATTCATGCGCGGTGCAGTCCATCCGCCCAACTCACGCGTGGTGCAGCAGAATCGAGTTCGCGCCGAAGTGGTCCGATAGGATGTCCGAGACGATTACGATGGGCATGCCGGCGCGCACCATCTCCTGCTTGAGCAGATACTCGCTGACGCGCTTGATGGTCTCCTCGATGTTGGATGAAAATGATAACTTGATGGCATGGATGCCGCGGGTGACTGCCAGTTTGCGGCAGACCGCCTCCTTGGGCGTGACGGCATAAAATCCCGCGCTGCGCGGGCGCAACATGGCCACTTGGTTGGCCAGCATGCCGCGGCGTGTCAGCACCACCAGCTGTGCGTCCTGCAGTGAATCGGCCAGCGTGACAGCGGCGCGGGCCACCTTCTGGCGCTCGTCGCGCAATAGCATTGCATGGCCAAATCCCTGGCCGGCAGAGCGCTCGATGCGTGTGGAGATACGCACCAATGCCTCCACGCAGCGCACAGGGTAGCGCCCCACCGAGGTTTCACCGGAGAGCATCAGCGCGTCGGCCTCCTCGTAAGCGGCGTTCATCACGTCGGTCACCTCCGCACGGGTGGGGGTGGGATTGGTGATCATGGACTCCAGCATCTGGGTGGCCACGATCACGCGGGTGCCCAGCTCGTGGCAGCGCTTTACGATGCGGCGCTGCAGCAAGGGAAGCTCTTCAAACTCCACCTCGGTGCCCAGATCGCCGCGTGCGATCATGATTACATCCGCCTCACTGATGATGGCATCGATGTTTCTAACCGCTTCCTGGTCTTCGATCTTGGCTATGATTTGGGCCTCGCCTTCAAGCGCCTTCATCGCGTCGCGCAGTTCCACCACGTGGGCGGCGTCCCGCACAAACGAGCCGGCGATGAAATCCGCGTCGCATTCGACGGCAAGCGCCAGATCGGCGTGGTCTTTTTCGGTGAGGGCGGGCAGGTTGAGCCGCACGCCGGGCAGGTTGATGTGGCGGCGCGAACCCATGGTTCCCGGCGTGATGACATGGCAGAGAATGCGATCTGCCTCTACGACCTCGATGCGCATGAGCAGCGCACCGTTGTCCACCACCAGGGTGTTGCCGGTGGAAACATCGCCCATCAGGCCGTCGTAGTTGACCGTGGTGGAAAGATCGACCGTGGCATCGGTGCCGGGTTTGCGGAATTCCACGACATCGCCCTCGGCCAGGGTGAAGGGTTCTGCAAGATCGCCAGTGCGGATTGATGGGCCGGTGAGATCGAAAAGCACGCCAACGTGTATCCCGCGTTGCTGCGCCTGCTGGCGCACGCGGCGGGTCATTTCCGCAGCCCATTCGTGTTTGCCATGGCTCATGTTGAGCCGGAAGACATTGGTGCCGGCGTCCATCAGGGCCCCTATGATCTCCTCGGACTCAGTGGCGGGGCCGAGCGTGCAGATGATTTTGGTTTTGCGGGACATGGTTGATTGGAAATTTGAGATTGGAGGTTTCAAACTGGCCTCACCCTTGATCGAGGGTCTTCTCGGTTTTTGCGTCGATGATGAAGAATCGCTCGCGGTTCAGTGTGGGATCCGAGCGGAATATGAGGCGGCCTGAGTGCGAGCGCTCGAGTTCGCCTAACAGCTTGGCGTCATCGCTCTTGAAGCGGTTGAGCACATCGCTGTTGACGATGACAATCAGGTCGCCGACGGAGTCGTGATGCTTCTGGATGACGGTGTTGAGGCGGCGCTGGATTTCCACCGACATGGTCATGGGTGTCTTGACGCGTCCGCGGCCCTGGCAATACGGGCAGGGTTCATACATCGAATCGCGCAGCGATTCATTGAGCCGCTGGCGGGTCATTTCCATCAGGCCGATTGGCGAGATTTGCAGCACCTGGGTCTTGGCTTTGTCCTTCTTAAGTCGGTCCTTGATCGCCTTGTAAACCGCCTGCTGGTCCTTGCGGTGGCGCATGTCGATGAGGTCGATGACGACCAGTCCGCCAATGTTGCGCAGGCGCAGTTGGCGCGCGACTTCGACGGCCGCCTCGATGTTGGTTTGCAGGATCATCTTGTCCACATCCTTGGCTCCGCGGTTGCGACCGGTGTTGACGTCGATGGCGATGAGGGCCTCGGTTTCATCGATCACGAGGTAGCCGCCGCAGGGCAGCCAGACTTGGCGGGAAAACGCTTCGTCGATCTGTTTCTGGATTCCGATGCGTTCGAAGATCGGCTGCGAGCTGACGGCCATGTGGTGGACGCGGCGTTTGGCGCGGCGTGAGATTTTTCCGGCGATTTCGCGGATTTTATCGGTGGTTTCGAGATCGTCGCAGATCACCTGGTTGACTTCCTCGGTGAGGAAGTCGCGGGCGGTGCGCTCGATGAGGCCGGGCTCTTGGAAAATGCAGCAAGGTGCGGGATTGGCGGCGCGGCGGGATTCGATCTCGTCCCATTGTTCAAGCAGCATGGCGAGGTCGCGCACGAAGTGGCGCGCGCGGGTGCCGGATGCGACGGTGCGCATGATGATGCCCATGCCTTCCGGTACGGAGAGCTTCTGGACGATCTTGCGCAGGCGGGCGCGCTCCTTGGGGTCCTCGATCTTGCGCGATATGCCGAACTGTTCGGTGTATGGCATCAGCACCAGGTAGCGGCCGGCGAGCGAGATATTGGTGGTGACGCGCGGTCCCTTGGTGCCGATCGCGCCTTTGGAAACCTGGATGACGATTTCCGAACCGATCGGATAGATGTCCGGGATGTCCTTGGAAGTGATCTTCTTCTGGGTCTTCTTTTTGCCCTCGCGCTGGATTTCCTCCAAGCCGGCATCAAGCGCGGCGGGGATGGCGTCCCAGAAGTGAAGGAAGGCATTCTTGTCGAGGCCGATGTCCACGAACATTGCCTTGAGGCCGCCCTCGATGTTCTTGACGCGGCCCTTGAAGATGCCGCCGACGATGTTTTGATCGCCCTCGCGCTCGACGGTGTATTCTTCGAGTATGCCGTCCTCTAACAGGGCGACGCGGCGTTCGAGTTTCTCGACGTTGACGATGAGGGTGTTGCCGTGAAGCGGATCGGGCTTGCCGATGCCGAGGAGTCTTTTGATGTGTTGGATCATGGTAGGATAGGGATGGGTGGGAGTTGAATGATGGTGGATTTTCGGTGGTTTGGGTGGGTGATGGAAATCAGGGTTCCACGACGGGAACGGCTTTGGGAATCACAGTGCCTTCGTCATCGACTTCGGCGGTGAGAGTGGGAACGGGAGTGTCAGAGTCGTCCTCGGGAGTTTCGGTGGCGGCCGGGATTTCACCGATTTCCTCTCCGGTTTCGCCAAGGTCCTCGTTCTCCTGTTCGGCGGCGCCGATGGCTGCGAGCACGTCCTCGGGGAGTGCGATTTCCTCAAGTCGCTCGATGTTCCCGGCAAACTCGGTCTGCGGCTTGAGTGGCAGCTTAAGCCCCTTTTCGAGGCCGAAGAGGCCGTGGTAAATCAAGTTGACCAGCGGCCCGCAAACAGCGCCACCGGAACCGGCGTTCTGGACCATCACGCAGACGGCGTATTTCGGATTTTCGTAAGGGGCGAAGCTGATCACCCATGAGTTATTGGATTTCTCGCCTTGATCCACCGTCTGGGCGGTGCCGGTTTTGGCGGCGATTTCAATATCGGCCATTTTGACCCGTCCGGCGGTGCCGCCGGGGACGTTGACGGCCATCGACATGCCTTTGCGGATGAGTTCGAAATCGGCTGGTTTGACGCCTGCTTCGATGAGGTCCACCACGAGTTTGGGTTTGTCTCCAATGAGGATGCCACCGTCCTCGGAGACCGCCTTGCGGACAATACGAGGCTGATAGTATTTGCCGCCGTTTGCGATGCAAGCGGCCAAGGAGCACATTTGCAGCGGGGTGGCCAGCGTGTCGCCCTGGCCGATGGAGACAAACGCGGTAAGTGCCGGAGTCATGGAGGCCCCGGGATTGGCGGAGCGCCAAGCCCGGCTGCCGGGCAGGATCCCGGGTTTTTCCGCAGGAAGTTCGATGCCGGTGGGACTGCCAAATCCGACCATCTGGCAGCCATCGACCATGGCGCGCCAGCCGATGGCGTTGGCGAGTTTGTTGAAATAGGGATTGCAGGACCGTTGGATGGCTTGGGGCAGCGTGAGCGAGCCATGGCGTCCCTTGCTTTTGTTCCAAATCCAGCAACCGACCGGATGATTGCCGTAGGTGACATAGCCATCACAGGAAAACGAGCGGCCAGCCATGTCCTGAAGCGCCCCTGAGATGGCAGTGGGTAACTTCATCGTGGAACCCGGCGCGTAAGCCGAAATGGCGCGGTTGGTCAGCGGAGCGAGTTGCTTGTTTTCGGTATAACTCCGCCAGCGGTCCGGCGCGATGCTGGGGATGAAGGCGTTCGGGTCGTAATCCGGTATGGATGCCATGGCAAGCACCTCGCCGGTATTGGCGTTCATGACCACCCCGGCGGCTCGGCCGGCGTTGCGCAGAACGTTTTCCAACAGATACTGGATGCGGGCGTCGATCGTGAGTTGCACGGCGGCACCGGTGTCCGGCTTGGTGTAATCCGACATGCGGATGGTGCGGCCTTTTTCGTTTTTGACGATGGTCTTGCGCCCCTCCGGCCCGCGCAGCAGGGCATCCATCGAGGCCTCCACTCCGGCGATGCCTTTTTCATCGCCGATGTAATGGTTGAACTTGCGCGCATCCGCCTCCGGGATATCACCTTTTTCCCATTGCTTGAGGTAGCCGATGACGTGGCTGGCCAGCGAGCCGAAGGGATACTGGCGCTGCGGGCGCATGGTGAGGTAAACACCGGGCAATTCGAGGCTGTGCTCCGCGAAACGCGCGAATTCATCATAACTCAGGTCCGCGCGATAACTGAAAGGAATCAGGCCGCCGTGGGTGACGTAGTGGGTGCGCAGCGCGGTGGCGTTGTAGTTGCGCGCAAGATCGAGCTTCTTGAGACGTGCAATCGTCCAGTCGTTGACGATTGCCACGATGTCCTTCTCGGAGCGCTTGCGGGTAATGCCGCGTTCATTGGTGAGCCGGTCAATGGTGGGGTCCTCTTCGTGTTGGTTGAGATAGGCCTCGCGGATTTCCTCGAGGTTGAAGGTCACTTCGTATTTGCGGAGGTTTCGGGCGAGGGTGGTGCCGTTGCGATCGGTGATCTCGCCACGGATACCGGGCTCTCTCACGGTGACGGTGCGGTTGCCGGGCACCTTGTTGAGAAACTCGTTACGGCGCTCGATCTGGAATTCATGCAGCCGGTTGAGCAGCGCACCGAAGCCGAACAGCACGAGTGCTGTGAGCAGGTAGATGCGCAGGCGGAATCCGGGTTGCATGGGGTTTTATCGGGGGCGCCTGCGGCGGCCGGCTTCGGGTTTGATTGAATGGTCGCAGCTTCTGGCGATGGTGAAGAGCATCCAGAATACGATCGGCGAGAAGAGCATGGTCAGCACGGAGGTATAGGTCATCTGCAACATGGTGGCGCGGCTGAGTGTGAATTCGCCGCGCACGAAGTTGATGATGGTGTATTCCGCCGTCAGATAGAGTAGCACCGCAATGCCGGAGAGCAGCGCCGAAAAATGCCACTTGCCTTGCTTGAAAAGCGGCTGGATGCCCTGCATCAAAAAGCCCATCCCGCCGAACAACAGGATCGAGTAGCCGAAGCGGAGGTTTTCGACCTGCTGGCGGTAAACCTCCGGGTCGCCGCCGTGTGGTCCGAGCGCGCATTGCGCGTCCCAGAAAAATCCGCCGATGAATGCCAACAACAGCATGGTCGGCTGGCCGACCGTCACCGCGCAGCAGAGGAACAGCAACTGCACCAGCAGGATGCGCGAGTGATGGATCCCGGTGAACGCCGGCAGGAATTGCTGCACCACAAAGGCGGCGAGCAACAGCAGGATAGTGGCGATGGAATAACGGATCACGGGCGGTCAGGAATCGGCGGAGAGAACCACGAATACCGCACCAAGATCCGCGAAGTTCACCGAGGGTCGGACGAGAGCTTCGGAATCCAGTGCGCCTTTATCGACGGAGTGGATGGTTCCAAGAAGGATGTTGGCCTGGAAGATGCCTCCCCGGCCGGTGGTGAATACGCGCTGTCCCGGACGGACCGCGGCATTTGCTGAGAGAAAACGCAGGCGCAACATCGGATCTGCATCGAATCCACCGCGTTGGCCGCTGAGTATGCCGACTTCCGGCGAGCCTTCCACTCGTGCCGAGACCTGGCATTTTTCATCAGTGAGCAGCAGCACCGAGGAGCGTTCGCCGCCGCTGTCCACGCGGTCGATCTTGCCGACCAACCCCTCGTTGGAGAGCACGGCGAGTTGGGTGCCGATGCCACGTTTCGAACCTGCATCAATCTCGACGGTCTGCCACCAAGTGGTGGGATTGCGGCGGATGACGCGGGCGGCGACCACATCAAAGCGGGTGGCTTCCTTGAAATTGAGAGCGTGACGGAGTTGGGAGTTTTCCTGTTCGAGCGCACGGAAGCGAGACTCGATAAGGCGCAGGCGGCCGAGTTGTTCGCGGGTGGTTTCGAGCTCCGCTTCGAGTTTTTTCGAGTGGCGGGTTTCCTCAAGGAAAGCGCGGGCATGCGTTTCGAGTTTGGAGCCCGATTTGAGAAATGGTGCCATCGCCGAATAATAGGCGTTCTGGATCTCGCGCACGCTGCGATCACTGCGGGTGAGTGCCCATACGGCACCCCCGAGAAAAAGCAGCAGGGCGATTAAATTGAGCGGCTTCATGGCCGGATACTGCCAGACGAACTGCTCAACGGTCGGATCTGGTGACGCGCTTCAGAACTGCGATTTCCTGAAGCATTTTTCCTGTGCCCTCCGCCACCGCGCTGAGGGGGTCCTCAGCAATGTGAACCGGCAGCCCGGTTTCCTCGCGAAGAAGCCTGTCCAAGCCCCGCAAAAGGGCTCCGCCACCTGCCAGAACGATGCCGCGATCGACCAGATCGGCGGCCAGTTCCGGCGGGCACCGCTCGAGCGTGGTGCGAACCGCGTCCACGATGGTGCGGAGCGGATCGGCCATGGCCTCGCGGATTTCCTGCGAGGTGATGGTGATGGTTTTAGGGAGTCCGGCGACGAGATCACGGCCCTTGACCTCCATGGTCAATTCCTTGGGCAACGGTGCTGCCGATCCGAGGCGGATCTTGATTTCCTCGGAAGTGCGCTCACCGATCATGAGATTGTAGGCGCGCTTCATGTATTGGATGATGGCCTCGTCGATTTCATCCCCGGCGGTGCGCACGCTGCGGGCGTAAACGATGCCTCCCAGCGAGATCAGAGCCACCTCGGTGGTGCCGCCGCCGATATCCACAATCATGTTGCCCGAGGCTTCCATCACCGGCAGGCCCACCCCGATCGCGGCCGCCATCGGCTCTTCCACGATGTGCACCTCACGCGCACCGGCCTGTTCGGCCGATTCGCTCACGGCGCGGCGTTCGACTTCGGTGATACCGGAGGGCACGGCGATGACCACCCGTGGATTCGAGCGGCGCCCCTTGTTCACCTTGCGGATGAAATGGCGCAGCATCGCCTCGGTGACTTCGAAATCCGCGATGACTCCGTCTTTGAGCGGCCGGATTGCCACGATATTGCCCGGCGTGCGGCCCAGCATGCGTTTTGCATCGTCGCCCACCGCCAGCACCTCATTGGTGCCGGCTCTCACCGCGACCACCGACGGCTCGCGCAGAACGATGCCGTGATCCTTGACGTTGATGAGAGTGTTTGCGGTGCCGAGATCGATGCCGATGTCATTGGAAAACAAGTTTCCGAATAGCTTTTTGAACATGGAAAGTGTTGAAAATGAGAGAGTGTTGTTGAAATTCAGGTGGTCCGACGGAGTCCGGACGCCGCTTCATTACGGCAGGAATGCCAGATTATGAACGAAGGGATGGGCGGAAAACTTTCGGTAAAAGCGGGCGAATTTCCTCATTGCCAGTTCCAAGGTCAAGCCGGAATCCATTGATTTCCAGTTCAATCCGGTTCACCGCCGCCGGGCGGACACCGCAGGATCGTCGTCGAAGCGCAGCGACCTGTTGTAGCTCGCGCATTCGGGCTTGGCTGGAAGCCGTCGGCAAATGGCGGGCACCCTCGATGTTCGAATCGCGCCCTTCGACATGGCCGACAAAGGCCGCGGGGGACTGAGGGGACTTCAGATTGTCATGGCGTTGAATCCGCCATCGACGATCATTTCGATGCCGGTGATGAACGAACCGGCCTTGGTTGAGGCGAGCAACAAGGTGGCACCGATGAGTTCGTCGGCATTGCCGAAACGCGAAGCCGGCGTCTGGCGCAGGATGTCGAGCACGCGCGATTCATCGAGCACCTTGCGGTTTTGCTCGGCGGGAAAAAACCCGGGCACCAGAGTGTTGACGCGGATGTCCTTGTCGGCCCATTCCCGGGCGAGGTTGCGCGTCAGGTTGTGCACAGCAGCCTTCGAGAGCGAGTAAGTGAAGACGCGCGAGAGCGGATTGAGCCCGGAAATCGAACCGAGGTTGATGATGGATGCGGCGCGGCCTTCTTGCACGAAGTAGTTGCCGAAGACTTGGCACGCGCGGAACACCGCGCTGAGGTTGGTATCGATGATGCGCTGGTATTCTTCCTCAGGGATTTCCAGAAACGGGGTGGGGGAATTGGTGCCCGCGCCGTTGATCAGAATGTCCACCTGGCCGGAGCGATCGAGCACGGTGTCGAGAAGATGCTGGAGGGAATCCCGCGAGGTCACATCCACCGGCACGAAATAACCCTTGCCGCCGTAAGATTCGATTTCTTCGAGTCGGAGCTCGGCCTTTTCCGGGATCCGTCCGCCGAGAACGACTTCGGCCCCGGCGCGCGCCAGCCCCACCGCCATGGTGCCACAAAGTTCACCGGTGCCACCGATCACGACGGCGGTTTTTCCTGAAAGGCTGAAAAGTTCCTTGAGATATGGTGCGGTCTGCATGGAGCGAGTCTTGAATGGAATCCCCTGACTGCCAAGAAGAGAAAATGGGGCAGCCGCTGGGTGCATCCCGCCGCTGCGCGGCGTGGGCGGTTCGGGCTCTGTTTTCTTGAAAAGGCTGAAATCCTTAGTCGAACCAGTCCGGGAGGAGGTCGATTTCAATGCCGAAAACATAGGGTCCAAGCAACCACAACAGCAGCACAACCACCGGCACGAGCAACAGGTTGAGCAGCATGCCCGCGCGCGCCATCTGTGGCAGTGTGACCAGACCGCTGCCGTAAACAATCGCATTGGGCGGTGTGCCGACCGGCAACATGAAGGCGCAGTTCGCACCCAGCGCGATGGGAATCATGATGAGCAATGGGTTCTGCCCGAGACTGAGCGCCAGGGCTCCGCCGATTGGCAGGAAGGTGGCGGTGGTCGCCGTGTTGCTGGTCAACTCGGTAAGCATCAGGATGCCGAAGGTGACGATCATCAGGATGAACAGCAATGGCAGTCCTTCAAGCCCCCCGGCGAGACTGCCGAGATAAGTGGCCAGCCCGTGCAGTTGGATTCGTGAGGCCAGCGACAAGCCACCGCCGAAAAGCAGGAGCACGCCCCATGGCAGGCCTTTCGCGTCCTCCCATGTCATCACGAATTCGCCGCGCTTGGCATTGATGGGAATGAGGAAGAGCAGCAGCGCGCCGGCGATCGCGATGGAAGTATCCGAAACAAATGGAATCACCCCGGCGAGCAGCGGTTGGAAAATCCAACCAAGCGCCGTGAGCACGAAAACGATGGCCACGGTGATTTCTCCGCGCGACATCCGGCCGAGTGTGGATTTCTCGGCTGCAATCATAGCGGCCACGCCGGGGAGTTCCTCGCGGCCAAGGCGGAACATCACCCTCGTGAGCACCAGATAGACCAATGGCAGCGTGCAAATCACCACCGGCACGCCAAGCAGCATCCACTGGCCGAAACCGATGCGTATGTTATAAACCTCGGCCACGAATGCGGCGAGCAGCGCGTTGGGTGGCGTGCCGATGAGGGTGCCCATGCCGCCCGTAGTGGCACCATAAGCCACTGCCAGAATCAAGGCCGTGCCGAAATCCCGAAGTGGCTTTTGTTGTCTTAACTCTTCCGGTAAAAATTGGATCACCGAAGTGGCGATCGGCAGCATCATCAGGGCGGTGGCCGTATTGCTCACCCACATGCTGATGAGTGCCGAAGCGAGCAGGAATCCCGCGATGATCGAGGCTGGCCGCGTGCCGATGTGTCCAATCAGCGCGATGGCCACCCGCCGATGGAGATTCCACCGCTGCATGGCCAGCGCGATGAGGAAACCACCGAGAAACAGATAGATGATCGGATTGGCGAAGGGGGCCGCCGACTCCTTCGCATCGCCGAGGCCCAGCACGGGAAACAACACCAGCGGCAGCAGTGCGGTGACCGGCACGGGAATGGTTTCAGCGATCCAGAAAACCGCCATCAAGGATGCCACACCCGCAGTCCGCCAACCTTCCACGCTGAGCCCCTCCGGTGGAGGCAGCACCAGCGTGATGAGCAAGGCCAGCGGCCCCAGCACCAGGCCGATCCATGCACGTAGCCCGCTGTGCGCGGGGCCGGTTTCAGTTAGATCATTTTCGCGCATGGCTTGGCACTTCCTTTCTAACAGAAAGGATTCCCGTTCAGTGTATCCAGGCATCCGCACTTGGCCAGCTTCTTCGCGCAGCATGTCAACAAGGAGCCGCGAATTGCCTCCGGCCATCTCCGCTGTGCCCCGGTTCCGCTTCGCCGATGCCCATGAAAAGCCATTGGGATCATGGGGACCCACAGCGGCAATTGCTCTGGACAGCGGATTTTCCGACCGACAGCGTTCAGCGCAAGCATGAAACATCTTTGGCTATCATCTTTTTTCGCAGCATCCATAGCCGTAGCGGCGGAGCGCCCGAACCTCATGATCATCCTCACCGATGATGCCGGCTACACCGATCCCGGTTGCTATGGCGGTGAGATTGACACGCCGAACATCGACCGCCTCGCACGCAACGGGCTGCGTTTCAGTAACTTTTACACCAACGGACGCTGCAGTCCCACGCGAGCCTCCATCATGACTGGGCGCGACAGTGCCCACGCGGGATTTGCCGCAGGCACCCTGGGCGGATGGAAATGCGAGCTGCCCATGCCACCCTATCGCGCCCGGCTTGCGGCCGAACTGCCGACCATCGCCGAGTTGCTCAAAACCGCGGGATACCGCACCTTCATGGCCGGCAAATGGCACCTCGGCGGCAGTCTGATGAAAGGCAACCCGACTCAACACAACATGCGGAAATCGTGCAAAAACTTTCCGAAGCCTGTGCCGTATGGCAAAAGCAATGTGGCATCATCGACTATGCCGGAATCCTGAAAGGCAATCCGCTACATTGAATCCCATGAAAACATCGATCCCAAAACGCACCCGCCTCGCCACACTGGCCCTCGCGCTTGGCAGCATGCTCGTGGCCCACGCGCTGGCGGATGACGCGCCGTTTCTCAAAGCACCGCAATACATCGGCCCGGCGGAGGGGTGGCGCGTGGCGACGAATCGCTCGTTCCAAGGCATTTCCAGCATGGCGGTCACACCGCAGGGACGGCTGTGGGCCACTTGGTATGGCGGTCCCACTGATACCGAGGATTACAATCACAGCCGTCCCACAGACTGGGCGCGGCGCGCCCTGAGCCTTGATTTTGCGAGGCCCTGAGGTCGTTTCGGGAGAATGGCGATTGCGACTTTTTTGCGAGCAGTTGATATATCCCGGTGTTTACGCGGCGATGCTGTCCCATGACA
>CANLKN010000004.1 GCA_947491475.1 Akkermansiaceae bacterium
AACTTCACCGGAGTGGAAGGCCGCTGCCGCGAGTTCGACCAGGCGTTTGCCGCGCTCATCACCGATCTGGAGGCACGCGGAAAACTTCACGAAACGCTGGTGGTCGTCGCCACCGAATTCGGCCGCACTCCGGAAATCAATACCGCACATCAAGGTGGCCGCGATCACCATCCGTCCGCATTCTCATGCTTGCTTGCAGGTGGTGGCATCAAAGGCGGAATCAAATACGGCCTCACCGATGCCGGCGGCAACAAGGTCAAGGATGGCATGGTCACTGTGCAGGATTTCAATGCCACCATCGCCCACTCCCTCGGCATCTCAACCGAGGAGGTCATCATGTCACCAAGCCGCAGGCCCTTCACCATCGCCGACAAAGGCAAGCCCGTGACCACGATCTTCGCCTGACGGTCAATGATCCGGCTCAATGGATCGTCCGCGCTGGAGCGTTCAAAGGAAGCCGGAGAAACGTTTTCCGGCGGCTGCCGGGCGGTCAGCGGCTCAGGTCGTCCTGATACATTACCTTGAATCCACTCTGGTGGAGGATGGCTACGGCGAACTCGTAGTCCTCCACATGCATGGCAAGCAACGAGTGGCCGTCGGTGCTTGGCATCAGCGCGTAGGCGAAGTCGATGTTGGTCTCGGCGATCATCAGTGTATCGAGGCACTGGAGCAGGCCGGGGCCGGATTCGCGCAAGGCCAGCACCACCAGATCGCAACTGGTGTGGGGGATGCCTTTTTCCATGAACAACTGCTCGGTGGATTCCGGATCGGAAACCACGATGCGGGCGATGGTGGCGTCGCGCGAGTCCTGCACGCTGAGGCCGATGACCTCGATGGCGGATGCGCGCAACAGCTTGACCATGGCGGCGAGAGCGCCGACCCTGTTAGGCAGCATGACGGAGAACTGGCGCACGGGCTCGCCGTGATCGATGATGGTGTCGGATTCCATGATTTGCGGGAGTGATTGATTTCAGCCGCGCGGTCCGCGCAGCGGGATGGTTTGCACAGCGCCCGTGGCGGCGTCTTCGATGATGATTTGATTCTGGCGGACGTCGGAAACAATAAACTCCGCGCCATCGGCGCTCCGGAAGCGCTGGCCGGGTGTGGCGGTGTAGCGTTGGCCGGTGGCGGCGTCCTCGACGAGCGCTACCGGATCGTGGCCGGTGACGGGCACGCCTGAGATCCACTCGCGAGTGGCACCGCTGGCGGAGTCGCGCACTTCCACCACGGAAACTTCCATCGGCTGGCCGAGGTTGAGTTTGCTGCTTTCCATACGGCGCTGCACCCGCACCACGCTGAGCCGCGTGCCGGGAATGGCCTCGCCGGCCCGGACGCTGACTTCCCGGGCATCGGTGCCGCGGATGGCGATGGTGGCCGTTTCTCCCACCACGCTGCGGACTTCTAACGGAAGCTCGCGTTCACGGTAATGGCGCATCACCAGCGGCGGCAGCGGAAACGTTTCCTGGGCGCTGGCAGAAGAGCTCGCGGCAGTCGCGGCGATGGATTTTACCGAGCGGCTCAAGACGGCTCCCTGGATCAGTCGCGATGGAGCACGTGCAGCCAGCGGCGTGGCGGGTGATGTCTCTTGGGGCTCGGTGGTTTGCACGGCTGCGGCATCCACAAACGCATCCATCGCCTGCGCCACCTCGGCGGGAGATTCGAGCGAGAGTTCCTGGGGCTTGGGATTGCTGGAAATGAGAGCTGCGATCTCCGCATGTCCGGCGGCATTTGCCAAGTCGGCGGCATTGCGGCCATCGGCATCGGTGGAAAACCGGCTGGCTCCGATATCCAACAGCAGTTCCACGGCGGCGGCGTGGCCGTTTTCAGCAGCGATCATCAATGGCGTGCGGCCATCCTCCATGCGGGCATACACCGAGCCACCGTAGTTGGTGAGCGTGTCGATCGCCTCCGCCTGGCCGACCAGCGCGGCGAGCAGGATGGCCGAGTCCAGGCTGTCCCGGTGGTAGGGAGCGAGCTCGGCGACCGCGCCGGACATGCCTTCGCGCACGGCCAGCATCAACGGGGCGTAGCCGTCCTTGTCCTTAAGGCGCGGGTCCGCGCCCTGGCGCAGCAGCCAGCGCACCATCACGGTTTGATTTCCCAGCACGGCGGCCATCAGCGGCGTGCGGCCGTTGGCCCCGGTCTGATCGATGGTGAGCCCGCGGTTGAGCAGGAAATCCGCAGCATTCTTCGCCCCGTTGGATGCTGCGGCATGCAGTGCGGAATCGCCATTTTCATCGCGCGAGTCGGTGGCGAAATCCGATGCGATAAATTTTTTCAGGGCGGAAACATCATCGCGGGATGCAGCCAGCATCCAGTCCGCAGTGGTGAGTTGGTAGCCGGCCTCGTTGAGATCGGATTTCACGGCATCCGCCGGTTTCCGGCAGGCCGTCAGCACCAGCAGACAAAGCGCCATCACCGAACTGCCCCACAAGATTCGTTCGATTCCGTGCATGGGCGGCAAGCTGCCAGAATGCCTCCGGGTGTTCAATCCCGAAACCCGGGCTTTAATTTCCGCTATTGCGGCAGGCGGCCCCCTGCGGCAATCTCTCACGGCGCTGCGAAACACGCCGCTTTTCATCATGTTGGACATCGAATCGCTCATTGCGGACTTTCCCATTCTCGATCACTCCGTGAACGGGCGCAGACTCGTTTATCTGGACAACGCGGCCACCACCCAAAAGCCGATGGCGGTGCTGCTCGCTTCGCGGTATTACTACGAGGCGGTCAATGCCAACATCCACCGCGGCACCCATCATCTCGCGCGCGCCGCCACCGAGGCCTTTGAAAAAGCCCGTAAAACCGTGGCCAGCCACCTCAACGCCGCATCGAGCGATGAAGTGATCTTCACCTCCGGCACCACCGCAGGCATCAATCTGGCAGCGGCGGTTCTTTCCATTTCGGGGAGACTCAAAACTGGCGACGCAGTGCTCATTTCCGCCCTCGAACACCACTCGAACATCGTTCCATGGCAAATGCTCTGCCAGCGCACCGGAGCCATGATCAAGGTGATTCCCTGCCATGACAACGGCACGCTCGATCAGGACGCGTTCCGCGAAATTCTCGCCGTGGGAAATGTGAAAATCATGGCGCTCACCTGGATTTCAAATGCCTTCGGGACGGTTAACCCGGTCGTCGAAATGACCCGCGCCGCAAAGGCCGCCGGAGCGCTCGTCTTGATCGACGCCGCCCAGTCGATCGCCCACCAAGCCACCGATGTGCAGGCGCTCGGTGCGGATTTCATCGCTTTTTCCGGGCACAAAATCTACGCGCCCACCGGCATCGGCGTCTTGTGGGGCCGTGCGGATTTGCTCAGCGAACTTCCACCGTGGCAGGGCGGAGGCGAGATGATCAAGGAGGTCACCTTCGAGCACACCACCTACAACGAGCTGCCATTCAAGTATGAGGCCGGCACCCCGAACATCGAAGGAGCCATCGCACTCGCCGCCGCCATCAACTACGTCAACGAGATCGGCCTCGGAAAAATCCACATCCACGAAGCCCGCTTGGTCCGCTCCTCCGCCGAGGCGCTCTCCGGTATCCCCGGCATCCGTTTCTACGGCCCGCCCGACCGCTCGGGCTCGCTTTCCTTCAACATCGAGGGACTCCATCATTACGACCTCGGCACACTGATGGATCAAATGGGAGTCGCCGTGCGCACCGGCCATCATTGCTGCCAACCGCTGATGGCCCGCTTCGGCACCACCGGCACCGTGCGTGCTTCCTTTGCCATGTATAACACCGATTCCGATGTGGAAGCTCTCGCCGAAGTCACAGCAAAGGCCGTCGGCATGCTCCGCTAGATATACATTGAATCCCATGAACATCATCCTCGGCATTTCCGGTTCCATCGCCGCCTATAAGGCTGCCGACCTCGCATCGCAACTCGTCAAGCAAGGCCATGAGGTCCATGCGGTGATGACACGCGCGGCCACCGAGTTCATCTCGCCGCTCACACTGCAAACGCTCACCCGCAAACCGGTGCTCGTTTCTCTGGAGGATGAGAAACACTCGTGGAAACCCGGGCACATCGACCTCGCGGACCAGGCGGACCTGTTTCTCGCGGCACCCGCGACGGCGAACTTGCTAGGTGAATTCGCCAACGGCCTCGCACCCGATCCCCTCACTTCGGTTTATCTCGCCCTGCCGCGCACGATTCCGGTGCTCATCGCTCCAGCGATGAATGGCAAGATGTGGCTGCACCCGGCCACCCAGCGCAATACGGAAATACTCAAGGCGGACGGCTGCCGCTTCGTGGGACCCGCCGAGGGTGGTCTGGCCTGCGGTTATGAAGGCATCGGCCGCATGGCAGAGGTGTCCGACATCCTCGCGGCCGTGGCGTGCCAATGCGCCAGCCATGCCAACAAACCCTGATTCCTGATCGGGCTGCCGACCGCGGAGGCCCTGCGGGGGAAATACCCCACTGGGCGACCTGCGACACGCAGGCTATCTTTCGAATCATGAAAACAAATCATTCGATCAAACGCATCGTCGGCCTGTTGGGTTCATTGGTCATCTTGGTGGCTCAGGCGGATGCGAAACCCGGCAAAGGCAACTCAGGCAGCAAGGGCAAGAGCGGCAACTCCCATTCGCAACGGATGCACAAGGGCAATGGGCCAAACCACGAGAGCAAAGCCGACCATAAGAACGGCAAGAATCAGAAGAATGACAAACATTCCGAGTTGGACCGCTTCACGCGCTTCAAGGACCACGAACGCGACGAGATCGTGGATTATTTTGGCCGCTACCGGACCCACGGCAATGGCCTGCCGCCCGGTCTTGCCATGAACCAGCGGCGCGGCAAGCCGATGCCACCAGGATGGCAGAAAAAACTCGTTCCCGGCTACCGGATCAGCGATCAGGAATGGAGGAACTACTCGCCGGTGCCATCGTCTTGGTTTCCAAGAATGCGTATGGAGCCAGACACCCGCCTTTACCATTACGGCGACCGCGTGGTGCGGATGTATGAACCGCGCCGCGAGGTGATCGATGTGATCACGCTGCCCGGCTACAGGTAAAACTCCATCCTGCGGTGGTTTCATTAAGCAAGGCAGGGCGATCTCCGAATCGCCCTGACGGTGAGGAGCCAATGAAAAGCCCTTCGCATTCACTCATTGGCTCGTCATGCGCAACGGCGGAGCGGATTTCGCCGATACTTGTTTTTCTGCATCTGGAGAAAAAATCCCGAATTTTCGTGGTTTCAAATCCGGTTTTTCGGGTAAAGCGGGTGTCGAATTCCATGCCACACGCCACTCCCTTCGAACACACCGATCCAATTAACGCGCAGATTCTCGCAGTATCCGAGGATCTGGTTTCAGGTTTCCAGCGCCAGCCGTTTCACGCGATTGCCGCCCATTCGGGCGTGCCGCTTGAGACGGTGCTGATACGCATCCGGGCGATGCTGCAGGCGGGCGTGGTCCGCCGCGTGCGCCAGACGCTGCTTTCCACCAAACTGGCACACGGGGCCTTGGTCGCCTGGAAGGTGCCTGAGGAAAAACTCAATGATGCATTTGATTTCATGGCCAAGGAGGATCCGTTTTCCGGCCACGTGGTGATTCGTTCGACAGACGGCGAGGTGTCCGGATCCGGCTACCGGCTATGGACCACTCTCAAGGTGCCGGTGGGTGAGTCGCTCGATGAGCATGCCCGGGCCTTGATGCGCCTGACGGGAGCGACCGAGTATCTGCTGATGCCGGCCAACGGGGTGTTTGCGCTGGGCGTGGGCCATGTGCGTCGCAAGTCGCTGGAGCCCGGTGCAAAGGCGGATGAGCCGGCGGTGATGATGACCACCGCCACCGTGGAGCTCACGCCGGAGGAGTGGCGCGTGCTGCTGGCACTCAAGGAGGAGCTCACGGCGGAGGAAATCCATGAAAACCCGTGGGACGGCCGCGCCATGATCGCCGGGGTTTCGCTGGGGCGCTTCCATGAAGTAGCGGAAGGGCTCAACGCAAAAAAGGTGATCGGCCGATTTTCCACGTTTCTGGAGCACGTCAAGCCTTCGGCCGCCGGCGAGCGGGTCACGCGTTTCAACGGGTTGTTCCACTGGGCGGTGCCCAAAGGTCGGGAAATCGAGGGCGGCGCGGAGGTGGGCCGTCATTTCTGCATGACCCATTGCTACTGGCGCGAGGGCGGGCCGCAGTTCGGCAACGTCAATATCATGGGGGTCGTCCATGGCACCCAGAAAGAGCGGGTGCTGGCACACAAGGCGGCCATCGACCGGCATCTGGAATCGGTGGGCATTCCGGTTTCCTACACCAATGTGTTTTGGGGCGGGCGCTCGGAAATCAAGCCATCGGAAATTTCCCCGCAAGTTTACGCCGAGTGGCACCAGCGGCACAGCTGAAGCGGAGGAGTGGCTGGTTTTTGTTTTGGAAGGCAGGGCCAGGCGCAGCCTAACTCCCTAGATCTGTGCCGCTTTTGACATGATTTTTCTGACGATTCCAATCCTATTTCAGAAAAACCGATGGGTGGTGGCATCACAGCAGCCAAGCATGAACGGCGCGTGCGGCGCGTTCGTGGGTACCGGCATCGCCGAGTTTGGCGGCGGTTTCGGCGAGGCGCGCCTGGAGGGCGGCGCGTTTCTCGGGAGACTCGAGGAAACCGCGCAACGAGCGCGAGACCGCTGTGGGTTCGGCGTCCGCCTGGACGAATTCCTCGATTACGCGCTCACCGGCGAGAATGTTGACCAGGCCGATGTTTTCGATTTTCACCAAAATCCTGCCGAGCAGGTAGGTGAGGGGAGCCACCCGATAAACGAGGCAATACGGTAGCCCGTAGCAGGCGGCCTCGAGGGTGGCGGTGCCGCTGGCAATCACCGCACAGCAGGCACGCTGCATCAGCGCATGGCTGCCACCGGCGGTGACCATGATCCAGCTGTCTGCATTCGCAGCCACCAGCAACTGGCGGATTTGGGCGGCGAGCTTCACCGAGGCGGCGGGCACCTCGAAGTTCAAGTCGCCACGCCATGCCCTGAGCAACTTGGCACTCTCGATCATCATCGGCAACAAGCGGGCGACTTCGCGCTCACGGCTGCCCGGAAACAAGCCGACCAACGAATCATCGCGCACGGCGTTTGGCAGGCGGTTTTCCTGCAATTCGTCCACCAGCGGGTGGCCCACAAAGGTGGTTTTGAGACCGGCGCTTTCGAAAATCCGTTGTTCGAAAGGAAACAAGCAGAGCATTTCATCGAGCATGCGGGCCATTTTCGGGATGCGTCCCTTATGCCATGCCCAGACTTGTGGGCTGATGTAATAGACCAGCCGGGTTTCCGGGCATTCGCGTTTCACCGCCTCGGCGAAACGCAGGTTGAAGCCCGGGTAATCGATGAGCAGCAGCACGTCCGGCCGGAAGGTTTTGAGTTCAGCGAGCATTTCCGCGAAGCGCTGTTTGAACCATCCGTAACGTTTGAGCACCTCCCACACGCCCATCACCGCCGCGTCCTCCACCCAGTCGCGCAGGCCGGGCCCTGCCACCGAGGCCATCTCGGGGCCACCCACGCCGTGAATCTCCACGGCGGGCAACATGGTTTTGAGTGAGCGCAACAAGCCCGCACCATGGGCATCTCCACTCAATTCCCCAGCCACCACATACAAACGTTTTGACATGCGCACAGGTTAGAGCCGCCCACCCCGCGCTGGCCATGAAAAACCAGCCGCACCCGATGAGTGCCAATGCTGGGAGCCACGCGAAGCTTTTTTTTGGGCTAATTCATCGACGTCCCGCACCCGGGGGGGCCACGGCGGTCATGGACCACCGCTACACCGCGTGGATGCCGATGCGGTGCCGGTCACAGAGTGCGGCGACTTTTCCCTTCTCTAACAAAAGTGTTTTATCCGCCTCGATGGCGATGGCGCAGACGCCGGCGGAAGCGCAGTTTTCGATGGTTTGCGGGCCGACGACCGGCACGTCGAAGCGCATGTCCTGATTGGGTTTGGAGACTTTGACGAGCATCACGTCCTTGCCGTGGCCGAGATCTCCGCCACGGCGGATGCAGTTGTTGGTGCCCTCGAAGGCCTCCACGGCGAGCACCGTGCCATGGCGCACCACCACGCTTTGGCCGATGTCCAGCGCGCTGGTTTGCTTGGCGATGCGGAAGCCGAAGTCCGCATCGGCAAGCTGGCGCTTTTTCAAGGCCGGGCCGCAGACATGGCCGGAACCGGGCAGGTGGTCTTCCAAGAAGGTGGTGGCATTGATGACGGTGATTCCTTCCTTGGCGAGTTCGTCGGAAATCGCGCCGAACAAGGTCTCGGCATTGCGCTCTTTCACCCGGGCGAGGATCATCAGCACCCGCAGATCGGGCCGCATGTCAAAAAGGTTTTTGGGAGAAATCTGGCCCACCATCACCGCCTCGGTGACCCCCTCCCGCTTGAAGAAGCGGATCATTTTTCCGAGCTGGGCGACGCGGAACCACTCGATGGCATCCGCTTGATCGGCGAGTTCGGGTTTCGTCTCGTCGTGAAACGCGGCGACGGCGAGTTTCACTCCAGGGGAATTGCGACGGGCGGCGGCGATGAAGGTTTCCGGATAAACTCCGTTGCCTGCGATGATGCCGATGATGCGGGATGAGGCCATGATCTTTTGAAAACCGGAGGCCCCGCGAAATGTGAAAGTAGCGGCTGTGGGACTCGAACCCACACTCGTTGGAACTCGATTTTGAGTCGAGCGCGTCTACCAATTCCGCCAAGCCGCCTTGGTGAGGCGCAATGTGGAGACTCCCGCCGCACAGGGCAAGCTGATTTCCTTTCGCAATGATTCGCAGCCTTCATGACAAGCAATGGAATCAAACATTAGGGTGAAAGATACTCATTCTGAGCGGATTGCAGGCGCCTTTCGTGAGCCAGCGCGAGTTCCCAACTCGATGAGAAGAAACAAATCATCGAACACGGCCTGCAACGCTGGCAGCAAGGCTACCAACTGCGGGATCTCACCCGCGAATGGGGCCACCTTCACATGTGCGTGATGATGGAATTGGACCAATATGCGCTGGCGAAAGCGAAGCCGCGCCGCTGGCCCACCAGAATCACGAATCAACCCAAACCGCGCAAGCTGCGGAGGAATCCCACCCCGAGGACGTCACCTCGGCTGATGTTGCAAAGGCCCCTACCCTGCCCTCCCAGTCGGAAGCTGCGTCGGCTGGCGAGATCTCCGGAGAGGGCGTCGGACTATCCAGACGAGTTTGTTCACTCGGCCGGGACGTGGGGCTCGAAGGTCATGGAGCGCTCGTGCTCGCGCGCCTTGGCAGCCTTTTTCGCCTGCTGATGGAAATGCTCCTGGGCGCGGAACGGCTTGCGGCCCTTGGCGCGGGTGATGCGCTGCGATGTGCCATCCGGCAGCAACAGCGAGGCCTGGGTGTTGTCTTGGAAAAAGGTGTCGAGAATCCGCACCAGCCGCCGCTTGAGCGCGGGCTCCTCGATGGGGATCATGAGCTCCAGGCGCTTCTCCAGGTTGCGCGTCATCCAGTCGGCGGATGATATATATACTTTCGAACCGCCGCCATGCAGGAAATGGAAGATCCGGGCGTGTTCGAGGAAGCGGTCGATGATGGAGACGACCTCGATGTTTTTCGAATGTGTCGGATCGCCGGGCTTGAGGCAGCAGATGCCGCGGACGTTGAGCTTGATCTCCACACCGGCGCGCGAGGCCTTGTAGAGGGCGTCGATGATGTCCGGGTCCTGCAGTGAGTTGACCTTGGCGGTGATGCGCGCGGGAAGTCCCTGCTTCGCCCGCTCGGCCTCACCGGCGATGTGGTCCAGCAGCAGCGGCTTCATCGCGGTGGGTGCGGGAACCAGCCGCTGGAAGCGCAGCAGTTTGGACCTGCCCGATACGGCGTTGAAAAAGAGCGAGGCGTCACTGCCGTATTCCGGCTTGCAGGTGAGGTAGGAGATGTCGGTGTAGAGGCGAGAGGTGGTCTCATTGTAATTGCCGGTGCCGAGGTGGACGTAGCGGCGCAGGTGGCCGGCCTCGCGGCGGATGATCAGACAAATCTTGGCGTGGGTCTTGAGTCCTTTCACGCCATAAACGATCTGCGCGCCGGCGCGCTGGAGTTCGTCTGCGCGGTCAAGGTTGCGCGCCTCGTCAAAGCGGGCCTTGAGCTCGACGAGCGCGGTGACATGCTTGCCGTTTTCCGCCGCGCGGATCAATGCATCGATGATGCGGGATTTTTTGGCGGTGCGGTAGAGAACCTGTTTGATGGCGACCACATCGGGGTCGGTGGCGGCCTCCTCCAACAGGCGCAGCACCGGTTCGAAGGACTCGTAGGGATGGTGCAGCAGCAGGTCGTGCTCGGCGATGGTATCAAACATCGACGCGCCGGGCGCGATCGCCGGCGATGTTTGCCCAGGCCAATCGGCGTCCCGCAGGTGGTCGTGGTCCGGCAGGAAGGCCAACTCCATGAACGAGGCAAGGCCGGGCGGTCCGTCCAGCAGATAGGTTTCCTGAGGTCCGGCCGCGGTGACCTCACGAATCATCCGGGCGAGGTCGCGCGGGGCGTCCGAACGCAGCTCAAGACGCACGGTGTCGGAGAAGCGCCGGGCGGTGAGCACATCCTCCATTTCATCCGCGAGATCGAGGGTGTCATCTTCGCGCACCGCGATGTCACCATTGCGGGTCACACGGAAGGTGGTGGTGGCGGCCACGTTTTCACCGGGAAACAGTCGCGCCGCATGCATGGCGACCAGATCCTCGATGAGCAGGAATGCGTGGGTGCCGTCAGCACCGGTGACGGGCAGGCGCCGCGGCAAAGTTTCCGGGATGGGAATCAGCGCCTGGCGGATCGCCTTTGTTTCCGGATCGACGAGACGGCAGGCGACGATGAGCTGCAGCGCCGGAACCAGCAGCGGAGCATCTCCGGGATCCACGGCCAACGGCGTGAGCAAGGGAAACACCAGATCGTCGAAGGTGGCGGAGAGTTGCGCGGATTGCGCGACATGCAACTCCTGGGGTGTAAACAGCGGAATGCCGGCCCGGGCAAGCGCGGGAACCAGTGTGCCGTTGAAAAGCGCGTATTGGTCCGCCTTCATCTGGACGATGCGCTCGCGCAGCACGGACAGGTTGCGGGCGGGCGTGAGTCCCGAGGCGTCCGGTTTCTTCATGCCACTGCGTTTCATCGCCAGCAACCCGCCGATGCGAACCTGGAAGAACTCGTCGAGATTCGAAGCCGTGATGGCGAGGAACTTGACGCGCTCCAACAACGGAAGGTCCTCGCGCAACGCTTCATTGAGCACGCGCTGGTTGAACTCGATCCATGAAAGCTCGCGGTTGAGGTAGGGAGTGGCCATTTGTATCAATCTGAAATTTGAAATCTGAAATTTGAAATCATTCTAGCGCTCCTCATCGATCACCACGCCGAGGCCGAAGACCTGCTCGAAGAGATCGGCCTTGGAGGCCATGGCGAGACGCTCGACTGCGGCATCGGCCAGACCCGGCAGGCGGATGTGGAGTTTGCCGTGATCGCGGCGGATTTCAATTTGGGAAACCCGCTGGGCGTGGGTGCGCTCGAGGGCGTCGGCGACACGCAGCAGCGCTGCGAGCTTGGCAACGCGGATGCGGTCGTCGGTGCCGAGCGCGGCGTAGCCCGGGTGGTCGAGCACCGGCACCGAGTGGCGGTGGTAGCGGGCGACCAGTGCGACGATATTGACGTCCATGCGGTCGAGCCCGAAGACCTCCGAGTTCAATATGATGTATTCCGAGTGCTTGTGGTGGGCACGCGGGCTTACATAAGTGCCCACCTCGTGGAGGATGGCGGCTACCTTGAGCAGCAGCGCGTCATGCGGCGTGAGATGGTGGAGGTCGGCGAGTTCGTCGAAGAAGCGGGCGCAGAGGTTGGAGACGTGCTCGCAGTGGCCGGGGTCCGATTGATAGCGCTCCGCGAGAATGCGCGCCGAGCGCAGCACGTCCTCGGTGAAGCTGCCGCTGAGCTCGCGCGAGACGAGCAGGTCATGGAGCAGTCCTTGCTCGTAATTGCTGTCTGGAATGTGCGGCGACTCAAGCTTGAGGGTCTCGGCCACCGCGAGGTTGATCTCCAGCGCTGGCAGCAACGCCTCGGCGGTCTGGTAGTCGAGGTGGAATCGTTTCACCAATTCGACGTCGCTCATGCGGGACCCCTCCGCAGTGAACTGCCGCAGTTTCTTGAGCGGGCAGACGCCGCCGGGGTCGGTGAGCGATGCGGCTACGGATTGCAGTTCGTAGCCGATGATCACGAGCCCGTCGATGGGGACGTCCGAGTAATCAAAACGCAGTTGTGCGAGATTTCCAGAAGCATGCTCGCGGATCAGACGCAGCAATGCCGGGCCTTCCACGTGGGAGGATTCCACCGCTTCGCGGGTGCGGTGGGTGCCCATGCGGTAGCTGGTGTAGCGGGTGATGCGGCCGTTTTGAAACAACAGCGCGCGGGTGTTGCCCGGGCCCACATGGACCACCAGCGTGCTGTCCTTGCGCATCGCCGGCAGGTGGTGCAGGCGGCGGCGGGTTTTCAAATAAATCAAGCGCGTCATTTCACCATCGTCGATGGTGCTGACGCGCAGGCCGCAGGCGATGCGGATGCGGTTCATCACGGTTTCGTGATTGCGCGCCTCGCTGAGGATGTTGGTGGCGGCGGCGCGGGTGATGCCGTGGGGATCGAGGCCTAGTTCTACCAACGATTTCTGATAACCCTTGATGATCGAGACCACCCGTTCGGCGGTGGCGAGGCTCACGCTGCCGTGCCGGAAGATGTCCCGGGCGACGGGGGCCGGTTGTTCGAGGAAATCCACCGGGGTGAGCGTGCCGTCCGTCAACCGCTCCGCCACCATCATCGAAACCGAGCCGGCGCCGATGTGCAGGGCGGTGCTGAGGGCTTGCGCCGGGGCGGCGGATTTCACGGGTTTCCGGATTTTCGGCATCGGCGGAGTCCAGCGCGGGATGGGGTCGGATTCAATCCCGAATGTGTGCCATCGTCACCAGTCGGGGCTTGTCATCCACGGGCTCAGCCGGGATAAGCGACTCATGCCAGTCACAGGAGCGTTGGAAAAATACTGGGTGAAGCCCGGCAGCAAGGTGGATCTATCGAAGATCGACAGCAACGAGAGGAGCCTGTTCCGGGGGAAGGACAAGAGCGAGTTCGAGCCGCAGTTTCGCAAGCTCCAGCACGAGCTCCAGGAATTGCAAAAACTGCTCTACGCCCAAAACAAGCACCGCATCCTGGTGGTGATGCAGGCGATGGACACCGGCGGCAAGGACGGCTGCATCAAGCATGTATTCTCCCACATCGATCCGCAGGGCATCCACGTCCGCTCGTTCAAGAAGCCCAGCGAGGAAGAGCTGTCATATGATTTCCTGTGGCGGGTGCATTCCAAGGTTCCGCACCGCGGGCAATTGGTGATCTTCAACCGCAGCCACTATGAGGACATCATCGCAGTCCGCGTCAAAAAGCTGTTCCCAGACGAGGTGTGGAAACGCCGCCAGCAGCATGTGCTCGATTTCGAGAGAATGCTGGCCGAGGAGGGCACCACCATCGTCAAAATCTTCCTGCACATCTCCAAGGAAGAGCAGAAACGCCGCTTGGAAGCCCGTCTCAGCAATCCGGAAAAGCACTGGAAATTCAATCCGGATGATCTGGACGACCGCGCGCGCTGGAATGATTTCATGACGGCATACGAGGATGTGATCTCCAAAACCGCCACGAATTCCGCGCCATGGTTCGTGGTGCCGGCAGACCGCAAGTGGTATCGCAACCTGTGTGTCGCGCGCATCATGCTCGATACCATGAAGAAGCTTCACATGGAGCTGCCCGATATCGACTGGGACCCGAAATCGATCCAGATCGGGGATTGAAGCTGTCGCTAACCACCCCCGGGGGCGAACTGCCAATGAATCGCTTTGTGCGGTTCATGAGCTCGATGGTCATAGACCGCCGAAGTTACACTTTGGGTGCGGTGAGCCGTTGTGATCCCCACACCGCGAGGAACGTCACCATCAACAGCAGCGTGCTGAGCGCGTTGATCACCGGGAACTCGCGGCTTTTCTTGATCATGCTGTAGATCACCACCGGCAGGGTGTCCGCTCCGGGGCCTTTGACAAAGAAGGTCACCACGAAGTCGTCGATTGAGAGAGTGAAGGCGAGCAGTCCGCCGGCGAGGATGCCGGGTGCGATCAATGGCAGCACCACCTTGCGGAAGGCCTGGATGCGGGTGGCTCCGAGGTCACGCGCGGCATCCACGATTTGGAAATCGAAATCCTGCAGCCGTGATTGCACGACGAGCGTGACATAACTGATGCAAAAGGTGATGTGTGCGATGGTCACCGTCATCAGGCTGAGCTGGGTGCCGAGTGAAACGAAGAGCAGCAGCAGGCTCATGCCCATCAGGATTTCCGGCAGCACCAGCGGCATGGTGATGAGCACCTCGTGGGCGGTTTGCAGGCGCGAGCGGTGGCGGTGCAGGGCGAAGGCCGCGCAGGTGCCGAGGATCATCGCGCCAATGCTGGCGATGGCCGCCACCTGCAGCGAGTTGAGCAGCGCGGCCCACAGGTCGTCACGCTCTAACAGGCGCTCATACCACTTGAAGGTGTAGCCCTGCCAGCGCGTGCCGAAACGCGAGAGATTGAACGAGTTGAGAATCAAAACGCCGATGGGCATGTAGAAAAACGCCAGCACGAGCCAGGTCGTGATCATCGGCAATCGGCTGGACTTCATGAGGTAAAAGCTGAGATTAAGAGGAAATTTCGTTTGATTCGCGGCGGCGGAAGAGCAGCGGAGTAAGCACGGCGAGCGTGAGAATGGCCGACATGGCGGAGGCCGCGGGCAGGTTGCGGTCGGCGAAATTGCGCTGCGCGATCTTGTTGCCGATCATTTGTCCGTCGGTTCCGCCGACGAGATCCGGCACCACATAGGAGCCGAGCATCGGCACGAAGACGATGACCAGCGCGGTGGTGATGCCCTTGCGGATGCCGGGAAGAAAGACCGACCAGAACGAGCGGAAGGCGGTCGCGCCGAGGTCGCGCGCGGCGTCGAGCAGGCCGAAGTCGAACTTCTCGGCGGCGGCATAGAGCGGCAGGATGGCGAAGGGAAGATAGGTGTAAACACTCACCAGCACCACCGCGCCGGAGTTGAAGAGCAGCGAATCGTTTTCCCCTAACAGATGGATGGCGCGCAGGAAACGGGCGAGGCCGCCTTCGGAATGCAGGATCTGGTTCCAGGCGAAAACGCGGATCAGGAAATTCGTCCAGAACGGCACGATGATGAGCAGCAGCAGCCGCGGCCGCCATTCCTTGCGGACCCGTGCCACAAACCAGGCCACCGGCAGCGCCAGTGCCACACAGATGCCGGTGGTCAGCGCGCTGATCCAGAAGGTGCGCCAGAGCAGGACCAGGATGCTGCTTTGGGTGAAGATTTCAAACTGCCCGAGCGTCCAGCCAGCGCCAATACCGCCCGCAGGATCCGTCTTCCGGAAGGCGATGGCCAAAACCAGCAGGGTTGGAACCAACACAAAGAAAGCCAGCCAGCCGAAACTGGGCAGCGTGGCGAGGATTTCCTGGCGGAGTTTCTTCAAGGCCGTTGCGGACGGGACTCCAGCACGGACTTGCGCATGAAGCGACGATTTTCTCGCGGCTGCGCGCTTTGCGAATGCCCATTCAGTCATCGAGCGTAAAGGCCACATAGGCGTCGCCCATGGGGCCGCCGAGTTTGCCGCCGCCGGTCGCGGCGATCACGATGTATTGCCTGCCATCGATCTGATAGGTCGCGGGCGGCGCGTAGCCGCCCCACGGCAGTTTTGCTTTCCAGAATTCCTTGCCCGTCGCCGCATCGAAGGCGCGGATCATTTGATCCTGGGTGCCCGCGCAGAAAACCAGTCCGCCGGCCGTTACCATCGCTCCGCCGAAATTTTCCGTTCCGGTGCCGGTGATCCCCTGCGCCGCAAGCTCGGGATGCTCGCCAAGCGGGACGCGCCAGATGATTTTGCCGCTCGCCAGGTCGATGCAGTTCAAGGTGCCCCACGGCGGTTTGGATCCCGGATAGCCCTCGTGGTCGTTCAAGCGCGGGTAGCCATTGTGGGTGAAATTCGGCGGCGCGTTTTCTGCTTCCGATGTCATTGGCCGGTCGCGCATCAGAAGGAAATCGACAAGTGCGCTGCGGTCCGTATCCGGCATCGGCGGCGCGGGCGGCATGATGTTGCGGCCCTTGGCGAGGATTTCGATGATTTGCTGCTCATTGATCCGGTGCCGCAGTCCCTGCAAGGGTGGTGCCATGCCCAGGCCTTCCTTTTCCAGGCCGTGGCAGGCCATGCAATACATCCCGTAAATTTCCCCGCCTCTCGTCAGCGGCTCGCCGGGTTTGCGCGGTGATTCCTCCGAGCGGAAAACAGTGACGTTCCACGGCACGTGGTTCGCGCTCACATAGAGCTTTCCGGCCTTGGGATCGACCGCCGCGCCGGTCCATTCCGCGCCGCCGTGGATGCCGAAAAGCGCGGTTGGCCGGCCTTCCTCGAAGGGCTCGAACCATCCCATGTTCGCTCTTGAAAGCTGCTGCCTGACAAACGCGTTGGCCGCCGGTGTGCGTTCCGTCACATCCTCCAGCGAGAAATCCTTTTTGGTGAAAGGCTCGGGCAGCTCGACATCCGGCTGATAGGGTGAGGTGCGTTCGCCCGGCAGCTTCGAGACGGGTGCGCGCCGCAAGCGGAAGGGATGGAGCAATTCGCCGGTCACACGATCTAACAACAACGTGTTGCCGATTTTTGTCACCGCCGCCACCGCCGCGATCTTCCTGCCATCGCGGGTCACCGTCACCAGGTTCGGCGGCGCGGCAATATCCAGATCCCAGATGTCATGGCGGATCTCCTGAAAATGCCAGAGCCGCGCGCCCGATTTCATATCAATCGCGATCAGGCAGTTGGCATATAAATTATCGCCGCGGTGATAAACGCCGAGGAAGTTCGGCTTGGGTGAGCCGGTCGTCACGTAGGCGATGCCGCGTTCTTCATCGAGCGACATGCCGCCCCAGCAGTTCGCGCCGTGGCCCGGCGCGTTCCATGTTTCCGCGCCTGTCTCTCCGGGCTGCGGAACGGTGTGAAAGGTCCAGAGTTTCCGGCCCGATTCGAGATCGAACCCATAGACATTCCGGTCATAACCGGCGAAGGCGATGATGTTCTGATAGACCACCGGCGCGACGACGCTGGCACCTGAGCGGATTTTCCCACCCTCGCCAAAGCTGGCCACCGGCTGCCCTGTCAGCGGATCGAGCGCATGAAAAAATTCACCGGCGGCAAAAAACAGCCGGTCATCTCGACCGGCCGGATTTTTCCAATAAGTCAAACCACGGTGGGCAGGTCGCCCATCGGGCTTGAAGCGCCATTTTTCGATGCCAGTCCTGCCATCGATCGCCACCAGGTGATTGCCCACGGTGGGCGCGTAAATCACGCCATTCACGATCACCGGATTGCACTGGATGTTTCCCGTGCCGTCCTTCGAGTGATAGGTCCACGCCGGTTTGAGCTTGGCGACGTTTTGAGTGTGAATCTGCGCCAGTTGTGAAAAGCGCGTGCTGCCGTGGTCGCCGTGCGAGCGCGTCCAGTCGTTGGCAGCGCCCGGTGTTTCCGTATCGGCCGCTAGAGTGAAGTTTTCCGGATTGCCTGCCGGGATCACCCTGAACTCCGGCAGCCTTGCCCGCGCCGCTGGGTCTTCCGCATCCCAGTAGGCATCTGTCTTGAGATTTCCTAACAGGTTTTCGAGGCCTTTGAGATTGCCTTCCAATATCACCTCCGCGTCTTCCATCAAATGGCATAGAATGCCTACCGGCCCCTTCCATCCGCTGTCCAGGACCACCTCGATCATCGCTTGCTCCTGATCGCCCGCGCCGATGGGAAGGATCTTTTCGCCTCCCTTGACCATGCCGTTCAGGTTGAGTGCGAGCAAATGCGGTTTCATGCGGCCGAAGAGCTCCTTGAAGCCGTCGATGTGCGGGTGGCCGTGATGGAAATTGTAAACGATGCCGACGTTCGGCATCTTCAACTCCTCGATGATGGCGATCTGGTTGTCCGGCTCGCCGAACCAGCCGCCATGGTTGTAGAGCGCGAGCTTGCAGCCGTGCTTCAGCGCTTCCTCCGCCACCGGGCGGATCTGGTCCGCCACCGCCTTCACTTTCGCCGCCTGATCCGGCGCGGCCGGATCGCCCACCACGGTCCAGAGTTGCGGGCGGATCTTGTGACGCTCGATCACCTCGAAAATCCCGCGGTTCGTCTCATCCATGGCGGCGGAGACCCACCATGCGGAAATTTCAATTCCGTGGGCCTTCATCGCCTCCACTTCCGCATCGAAGGTCGGGATGTGTTCGGCGCGCCAATCGTAGGCGAGCTTGGTGATGCCAAGGCGATTGAGCATTTCCGCCCGCTCGACCGGCCCACGCTGTTTCGAGTCAAATGGCACGATGCACCACGCGGCGATGTTTTCGCGCTGGAAGATCGAGAAGTCGCGGGCTTGCACGTGTGGAGAGCTCAACAGCAGGCTCGCAAGGGCGAGGACTTTGGCGATGGTCGCGTGTCGGACAGGAGACGCGCTGTGCTTCTGGAGGGGGCTTGTTGGTGGCTTCATGATGAAAATTCGACATCCTTTACTTCGGGCATCAGCCGTTTCTTGCAAATTTTTTCACTATCCATCGGGCTTGCACTGGCGTCCCATTGATTCGGAAGGGTTGCCCCTCACCAGCGCGCATGAAAAAAACATCAGTCCCTCAGCAGCTCCTGATTGATCGCATGGGGCCACAGGTGGATGTGGCGGGATGCTGGCACTTCGCCAAGCCGGTTCATTTCCGCTACCATGTGCTGTTCCACCATTTGATTCTGGTGGAGCGGGGTGGCGTTCTGGCCAAGACGCCCCAGGGAAATTTCGAGGCACGGAATGGCGACCTCCTTTGCCTGCGTCCGGCGCGATGGAGCGAATACGACACCACGCCGGACACGATCACCTATCAGGCGCAGGTGGCTTTCTCCGCGCCGCCATTCGATCGGACCACGCCGCAATTGCCGGGCCTCGGTTTATTGCCCGTGCTGATCCGCCTCGGGACCGGCTTCGAACCGGTGCGGAAGGCATTCGAGACAATCTGCAAGGAACTTCCCCAGCCCGGCTTGCGTGCGCAGGTGCGGGTGAAAACGGCGGTCTATCAGATGCTCGGGGAAATCGTCAACGCCCTGACCGGGGAGGAATACGAGCACCTGCGGGCGGATCCATGGGAAAAGGTGCGCGCAAAGCTGACGGCATTCGACGGCTCCAAGCCGGATCTCGCCGGGCTCGCCCAGGGCATGGGAATCACCCCGCAGCATTTTCGCCGCCTCTTCAAACAGCGCTTCGGCATGACCGCCCGGCAATTTCAATTGGCCGCCCGTTTGCACGAGGCCATCCGCCGCCTCCGTGAAGGCCAGGAGCCGGTGAAGGCCATCGCCTACGACATGGGCTTCGCCGACGGCAAGACCCTCACCCGCTGCATTCAGAAACACCTCGGTCTCACGCCGCGGCAGATCCGCCGAAATCCGGAGGAATTGCCACCGCTCAGCCAGGCGATGCTCGAGCCCTTCGCGCTCAACCGCCACCTCCACCGCGTGGGCGAGTCTCTAGACAACGTGATGAAGAGCTACGCGCCGCAGGAAACCCCGCTCGGATGAGTCATCGCCCACCTTCGGGCGAAAATGTTCCATTTCGCCCCTTTTTTGCACGGATTGGGTCCCTTTGATGGATTGTCCCGCGGATCGGGCGCTCATAGGTTCGCTGCTGCCCCCCGCCATTATGAACCGAACAATCCTTCCAATGAGACTCCAACAGACCGCATTCGCCCTCGGCATGTTTGTCTGTGGGCCCTTCACACAGGCGGCAGTGGACTACATCGACAGCTCTTCAATTTCACCACCGCCGACGCCCGTGCCCGTTTCCAAGACGGCCGTGCACTATGTGGATTTCAATGCCGGCACATGGAATGCGGACCCGGCCTACAGCACGACGGTGTCGGACACGAGATATGTGGCAGTGGAGCCACAGAAGCTGGCCGGCCAGCCGCTCGGAAGCTATGCGGCCAGGGCAGGCGGCGGCGTGGATGTCATCTGGACCTACGGCGGCTTCAAGAAAGAGGACACCGGCCTGACCGGAAACTACCAGGCCTTTGCCATGAACCTGCAGGCCACCGGCAACCAGTGGGCGTTCTGGGGCGCGAGGGTCGAGGGTGGCGTCGATTACCTGTATTTCGATCCTGCGGTTTCGAAGTATCTCAAATTCGACAGCGCGTGCCTGGGCGATGGGATCTATGCCGCGCTCAGCCCGTCCAAGTCGGGACCAGGCCCGTTGTCGGCATTCGGGGCGCGGGCCGAAGGCGGGATTGATTTCCTTTATTACAACGAGGGCACCCGGCAGACGGTGCGCCAGACCACCGGGCTGGCTGGGCGGTATCGCGCGCTGGCATTCACGGATGACGCCGCCGCGGGAAATGATCCGCCGGGCAACTGGGCGGCGAGGGTGGATGGTGGATTGGATTACTTTTACCTGGAAGGTGGCGAGGCGAAACTACTGCCCTTGTCAGCGAATCTGGCGGACACCCAATATGTCGCGCTCGAAGCCGTCAAACAATCCGGGTGGCGGGCGGGCGTCTATGCGGCACGTGCCGATGGCGGCATCGATGTGATCCTGCTCGAAGGCGACGGCAGCGCCGGGAATCCCCATCGGGCGGCGAAACAAAACACCGCACAGATCCTGCCGGATGCCTCGTTCGGGGCACTGGCGTGGAATGCCAGCGACCAAGCCTATCCCCAGACGCACGGAGATTTCTGGGCCGTGGAAGCGCCAAGGCCGCCTGCCAGGCAGATTGGCAACTGGCCGGGTGTCGCAACCGGTGGTGACATCCTGAATCCGGCGCTTTCGCTGCGGCTCGGGGTTTCCGAATCCACTGCGGCGATTGATGAACTGAGCTGGGATACCGAGGGCGGAAACCGCGCGAAGATGAATCTTCTGCGCGCACCCGTCCATGTCCGCATCCCGTCCGGTGGCCAGGGCGTCCGGATGGGGAAATCCCAAGCAAGCATTGCCAAAACCGAGGCGACCTATTCCGGGTCCGTGCTCACATGGAAAGTCCGCACGCTTGCCAATGGATTCGACATCGAGCTGCGCAACAACAATGCCGCGGGAGCGGTCGATGCCGAGGTCGTTTTCCCATTCGATCCGCGCGCCACGCCAACCTCAATCATCGCCAATGACTGGGACGCGCAGGACCGCTTCGCGCTTCCGGCAATCCTCTTCGCGCCGGACTTCGGCGGGTTTGTGGTGACCTGTGAGGGCGGAAACGTGACGGGGACATTGATCGGCAGCCGCTTTGGGGTGAAGAAGGCCGATATGGGATTCTCCGTCACGGGAAATAAAACGGGAGAACCCGTGCTATTGAAATTCCGCCAGCATGTGCTGCCGCCTCCGGATGGTGTGGCTCCCTCGGAGTGGGCTAAAGTCCGCCGGAGCTGGCTCAATATGTTCAATGTGAGCAGCGAGTGGAAAAGGGCGGATGGATCACGCGGTGCGCCAGCCGGCATCCTCTCAAACAACGTCATCAGCGACCCCGTTTCCTCCCTCATGTATTGCTACTCGCAGCCCGCGCGGCTGGTTCCAGAACTCGCTCCCGGTGTGAGCGCCGCCCCTCTCCTGCGCCGCACGCTCGACTTCTGGCTCACCCAGGAAATGAGGCCGGACGGATACATCGCCTACGTGCCAGGCGGCATCATGGGGGCGATGATGGACAGCAATGCCGCCATCCTCGGCTCGGCCGGGGATTATTATGCCATGACCGGCGACAAGGAATGGCTGGCCGCCCGGATCGAGCTGCTGGAAAAGGCCGCGGACTATCTGGCTGGGCGCGACACGAATGGCGACGGGCTGGTGGAATCCGAACAGTCCGGCAACCTCGGCACCAAGTCGTTTGGAGACACCTACATGGACACCATCAGCAGCGGAGGCATCAACGCCCTCTGCAATGCTTTGATCTACCGAGGCTGGAAAAGCCTTGCCGCCATGGAAACGGCACTGGGCCGCAGCGAACAGGCGGCGCGCTATGCGGCGCTGGCCGACAAACTCAAAACCGCCTACATCCCGACACTCAAGACTCCCGCCGGATGGATCGGCTGGTGGAAGAGCACCGATGGCGAGCTCAACGACTACTCGCCGATGATGGTCAACTGCATCGCCGTGGAGACCGGCGTCGTCTCCCCGGCGGAGGGCAAACCGATGCTCAACAAACTCTGGAAAAAGCTCGCCGAGGTCGGCTTCACAGTATTTGAAGTGGGCCTGCCGAACAACCTCGTGCCCGTGCGCCGGGATCACCAATATGCCACCTTCGGCGGCACCAAGGAGGACGGCTCGGACACCTTCCCGCACTACTGCAATGGCGGCGTTTTCCTCGAGGACGCCATCCGGGGAATTATCGCCTACAACATCGTGGGCGAACCGGATAAAGCCGCCACGATCTTCGACGCGATGATGGCCCGCCACATCAGGGGCAAGTTTGCCAACGGCTCCGGCTTCAATGCCGGCGTGACCAACGAGCCGAATACCGGCCCCAGCATCTCCGACTGGAAGGGCGAACCAACCGAATACGAAGGCTTCATCCCCAAGGACTACACGTTTCTCACCGGCCTCCTGCTGCGTGATCCCGCCTGGCGGAACAAACTCGGCCTCCCGAACTAGGCATCAAATAATCACCCACCATCCCATATGAAATTCACTATTATTCCACACCGTTCGCTTCTCACACTTGCCGTGTCCTGCACCCTTGCCGGAACTGCGTATTCCGTCGAGCCGGCCATACCCGGCTACACGCCCGAGCTGAGGCTCGACGCATAGGATGCGGGCGTGATCCTGCGCCATGGCGACGGCCCCAACCAGTGCGATATCAACGGCGCGAGGGAGCCGACCCTCATTTTTGAAGACGGCAAGTATTACCTCTTCTACGACGGCGGTGGCCCGAAGGGCTGGCTGGCATGCCTTGCGACCAGCACGGATATGAAAACCTGGACGAAGCACGGCCCGGTGCTCGATTTCGGCGCGCCGGGAGAGCCTGATGCCGGAGGAGCGCTCAGCCCGTGGTTCATTAAAGAGGGCGATACGTGGCACATGTATTACGTGACCGCCATGACCACCGGCGGGCCTCCCGGATTTGTGGCGGGGGCCCCCTACAACTCGGGCCATGCCCGGAGCAAATCGCTCATGGGACCCTGGGTGAAGACAAAAGGCTATGTGCCCATCAAGCCCAAACCCGAAGGAGCTGGATACCCTCAATTCATGGCCTATCCAGGACATATTGTGAAAAAGGAAGACGGGGAATACCTGATGTTCTTCGGTTCCCCCGGAGCCATCGGCATTGCCCGCTCGCGGGATTTGCTCGGTGAGTGGGTCCCGGACCCCAAACCGTTTGTGGACAAGCATTTTGATCTCGAGAACTCGTCCATCTACTACGAGCCGGAAAACAAGACGTGGTTTCTGTTTGCGAATCACATCAGGGCCATTGATCCGATGTTCACCGATGCCATCTGGGTGTTCTGGACCAAGGACCTGGAGAAGTGGGAATCGGAGAACCGGGCCATCGCTCTCGACGGCGTGAACTGCACTTGGAGCAAGCGCTGCATCGGCATGGCCACGGTGACAAGGATCGGCAACCGCCTCGCCATGGTCTATGCCGCGGCCGGCGGCGACAGCACCAGCCACCTCGGCCGGGATATCGGCCTTGCCTGGTATGACCTGCCGCTGCAATCCCCGGCCCGGTAACCGTGCGACTTCACCATAACTTGCTCGACACTCCAAACCAACTGGAAGCAATCCCATGATAAAGACATTCCAAATAGCCACGCTGAGTTTCCTGATGGCTGAACTTCTGGTTCCGGCACGAGCCGCCTCACCCGTTGAAAATGCGGGCTATTCGGCAGCCGTGATCGAATCGAGCAAGCCGTCGCTGTATTGGGAATTCAACGAAACCAGCGGCCCTGCAAAGAACACCGTGAGTGGTTCCAAAGATGGTGTTTCTGACGCCGCAGCCTTCGGTGGTGCCGGGCCTCGGCCGGTGGATGGGCTGTTGCAAATGCCCCCGGAGAACACGTCCGCCGGGTTTGAGCGAACGGGCACCGTCAAGCATCCTTCCCTGAGGACAGGAGTCGGGGTTCCCACGGACACATACACCGTGCAGGGCTGGTTCCTTTCCACAGTGCCGTTTAGCGCCAACGTCGTGCAGAATATCTTCGGACGAGGCAACAGCGCGGGTGAAGCCCGCGATACCGTCGGCGTGGGCGGCACATGGAATTTGAGTCCGGTTGGGAAGCTGTATTTTTACGAGCCCGTCACTGGCAAAGTCGTCGCCGGCACGACGACGCTTGCACCGAATCGCTGGTATCACGTCGTGCTGGTCCGCGACGGCACGAATGTGAGAGTCTATCTGAACGGTCAGTTGGAAATCGACGCTCAGGAACTGGGCTGGCCCGGGGGCGATGGCGAGCAATTCGCCGTTGGCAACCGTGCGGACTACCAGAGCAATGGTCAGCCTGCTTACGGGCTGAAGGGATTCGTGGACGAAGTGGGCGTCTGGAATCGCCCGTTGGAGTCGAGCGAGGTGAGCCGGCTTTTCTCCTTGAGCGGATTCACCCCGCCACCGCCGGCCTTCGCTTTGTTCGCCGATGCGGAAACTCCCCAACCGTCGTTTCTGGCGCAGGGCGGCAAGGCGCAGGCTGTGATTGTCGTGGGTAAGGAAAGCGATCCCTTTTATCGTTGGGTGGCAGGCGAACTGCAGCGCTATCTGCGGGACCTGACCGGAGCGGAGCTCCCGATCGCAACTCACGATGAGGTTCCCGCCGACAAGCCGCTTCTCATCGTAGGTGGCCCGAACGCAAACCCATTGAGTGCCACAGCCGGGGAGAAAAAACTCGCAGATTTTGCCGGACTAAAGCCTGAGGGATTTATCGTCCAAACCGTGAGCCTCGCCGATCGTCCGGCCGTGCTCATCGGTGGCAATGACGAGGCTTCCACGATGTATGCGGCCTACCAATTCCTGGAGGGCCTGGGCTTGGCCTTCCAAATCACCGGCGACATCCTGCCGCAGCAACGCCCGGATCTGAAGCTCCCTGCCGCCAGTGTGCGGATGGAACCCGATATCAAGCGCCGCGGTTTGCACATGCGGCACTTTGTCATGCCTTGGATGGGACTGGATGACTTCCGCACGATGATCGACCAGATGGCCAAGCTCAAAATGAACTACCTGGAGTTCTATTGGTATCTCGGCGGACCGTGGGATGAATACTCCTATCGGGGCGAGAAACGGAGAATTGAGGAACAGACGACCAAAGATTCCAGCTTCCTCACCTGGCATCTGACTGCCGGACCCAATACGGCGGACGACGTGAAAATTGGAAGGGATCTCTTCAAAGAAGAGCGGGTGGTTGCCCCGGAGTTTTCAAAAGTGCAAAATCAGGATGATGCCCACAAAGTCGCGCGGGAATGGCTTCGTGAAGCCATTGCTTATGCTCATGAAAGAAAGATCAAAGTCTGGCTGGGACAGGGCGACTGTCCGCAGGTGGTCAGCAATTTCAAACACTACAGCCCGCTGGCGACCGAGGCGCACTGGGGTTTTGGCGCAATGCCTCCGGGCGATTCCGTGGGAGCGGAGATTTGGGAAGCGATGTTCAACTCAATGGTCGAAACCTATCCAGAGGCGGATGGCTACTGGCTTTGGCTGGCCGAGGTGGGGGTCGGAAACACCGCCACCCCGGAAACCCAAAAAGTTCTCCGCCAATACGATGTGGATGGCAAAGCGATTCATAATGATTCCGACCTTGCTCTGATTCACTATGGCAGAGAGATGATGACCCGACTCAAGGCGCGCCATCCCAATGTGAAGTTCGGCCTGGCAATGCTGGCGCGATGCAGTCTTTTCCAGACATTGGACAAATACGTGCCGAAGGATGTCGCCTTTGCGAGTATGGAATCCGGGGCGTGTTGGCATAAAGGGATCCCGGTGCCGATGGAAAACTTCGGCGGCCTCGGGGCGCGCGAGACGTTTCTCATTCCGAGAATGGATGACGATGTGCATGAATTGGCCATGCAGTTCAATGTGGGGCTGTATGAGTTCGACCGCGTCCTGGCTGGCAGCGCCCAATACGATGTCTCCGGCGTGATCCCCCAGGTGGGCAGGCTCAGGGGATTGGAGCAGAATGCCCGCTACCTTGCCGACGGCTCATGGGATGGCCGGCTCACATCAGAACGGTTTTACGAATCCTATCTTTTGCGCCTGTTCGGCGGGAAAGCTTTCCCTGATGTCTCCAAAGCCTATCAGATTCTTCAAGAGAACGAACGTCTCACGGAGTGGCAGGGATATTATAATTTCATCAACTACATGGGGCCATTGGCTATTGATTTCAGCAAATATCAGGCCGATCCCCTCACCGCCGCTGCAGCTCCGCCCGCCAACTGGAGCGCCCCGGGGATGAATCGCGCGGGATTCTCCGCCATGATTCCCCGCTTGAACGAGGCGCTTGGCTACCTTGAAAAGGCGCGCTCCAAGGCACTGCCCGGTTCCCTCGGCGAACTGGACTACGTCATATTCAAAACGGAAAGTTATATCCTGCACCTTAAGACGCTCTGCGCGTGGCTGGATGGAATCGCCGCTTATGACCGCGTGGTCGAGGTGAAAAACTGGAACGACAATGCGGAACTCACCGGTGCCATCAGCCGCTGCAAGGACGCCTTCCTGAGGGCGCGTGATGTGACCCGTCAAAGTGCCGGACTCATCGCTGACAAAGCCAAACACGGGGATGATAAATACATCCTATTCCGTTATAATTTTGGTCTTGTTACACCCATTGACGAGCTTTGCGTGGCGATGGAAAAATGGACAAAACCAGGTGACCGGAAATAGCATGCGATGAACCGCCTCAAATCCTCTCACAAGGCCAGTCCCGGCGAGCAGGTCGTTGAGAGAGGTGATGTTGGCAAGCCGGCGCGGGCTTATGAGTCTCTTGAAAAAATGGCTGGTATCGATGTTGGAAATGCCTTGAACGCCCAGGGTTGAGTGGGCTGCTCATCGGCTGGCTTGCCAGCGGGACGCGATGCCCTACACTGTGCTTATGTTCACCAAGCGCCACGGACCGCCGGGATCTTCGCCTGCCACACTGATCCCCCATCTGGTTGACGGCCGGAGCAACAAACCCGTCATCCGGATCATCGAGTATGACAAGGACGGCGTGGACGACCGTGAAATCTCCGACATCCGCGAGTTGGCGGATCATTTGGACAGCCGCAAGGTCACCTGGATCAACATCGACGGCCTCGGCGATGTGGAGGCACTCAATTTCCTCAGCCAGCGCTTCAACCTCCATCCACTGGCACTGGAGGATGTGCTCAACACCGGGCAGCGTCCCAAAATCGAGCTGACCGCCGATTATGTCTTCATCTGCGTGCAAATGGTCTATCAGGACAAGAACGGGACGCTGTGCAGCGAGCAGGTCAGTTTTTTTCTCGGCCGGAATTTCCTCATCACCGTGCAGGAGGAGGGCGAATATGATGTCTTTGATCCCGTGCGCGATCGCATCCGCGCCGGGCGCGGCTACATCCGCAAATCCCGCGCGGATTATCTGGCCTACGCACTGCTGGACTCGATCATCGACCACTATTACCCGGCACTCGAGCAACTCGGCGGCGCCATCGAGGATCTGGAGGACCGGTTGTTGGAAAAACCATCCCGCGGGATGGTGCTCATGCTCCACGAGCAGCGCCGCCAGCTCACCCACCTGCGCCGCCTCGTCTGGCCGCTGCGCGATGTGGTGAATTCAATGCTGCATGATTCGTCCGGCTTCATCACCGCGCCCACCAAGGTATTCCTGCGCGATTGTTACGACCACAGCGTGCAGCTGATGGACCTGGTGGAGAGCCATCGCGAGCTCACCGCCTCGCTGATGGAGCTCTATCACTCCAGCGTCGGCATGCGCACCAATGAGATCATGCGCGTGCTCACCGTCATCACCGCCATCTTCATTCCGCTCACCTTCATAGTCGGCATCTATGGCATGAATTTCGCGCCGGAAACCGCGACCGGGGAAAAACTCCCGTTCAACATGCCCGAGCTCTACCAACCCTACGGCTACCTCGGCATCATGGCTTTCATGTTGTTCATAGCCATTGGCCAGTTGCTCCTATTCCGGAAGCTCAAGTGGCTGTGAAACGGATCCGGCGGCAAGGTGAGGGGGGCTTCACTCCAATCAACCAATGACTTCCGCACCGAAATACGGCACCAGCGCCTCAGGAATGCGGATCGAGCCATCGGGTTGCTGATATTGCTCTAACAGCGCGACATAAAGCCGTGGCAGCGCGGTGCCGGAGCCGTTGAGGGTGTGAGGGAAGCGGTTTTTGCCCTCGGCGTCCTTGAAGCGCAGCTTCATCCGGCGCGCCTGATAGTCGGTGAAGCAGGAACAACTCGAAACTTCGAGATACTTGCCGTGGCCGGGAGCCCAGACTTCGATGTCATAGGTCTTGGCAGAGGAAAACCCGATGTCGCCGGTGCAAAGCTCGATCACCCGGTAGTGCAGGCCGAGTTTTTGCAGGATCGATTCGGCGTGCGAGGTGAGTTCCTCAAGCACGTGGAAGCCGGAGTCCGGATGGACGATTTGCACAAGCTCCACTTTGTCGAACTGGTGCATGCGGATGATGCCTTTGTTGTCGCGCCCCGCGGAACCAGCCTCGCGGCGGAAACAGGGCGTGTAGGCCACCATTTTCACCGGCAGCGCGGTTTCCGCCAGAATCGTGTCGCGGTAGAGATTGGTCACCGGCACTTCGGCGGTGGGGGCGAGGAACAGGTTGTTGACGCCATCCTCGCTGGCATCGGTGCCATACATGTCGTCCTCGAATTTTGGCAACTGGCCGGTGCCTTCCATGCACTCGCGTTTCACAAGGTGCGGGACGTTGACCTCTTCGTAGCCGTTGGAGTTTTGGGTGTCTAACAAAAAGTTGATCAGTGCGCGTTCGAGTCTTGCGCCGCTGCCGCGATAGACGACGAAACCCGAACCGGCGACGCGGGTGCCGTCGTCCCAGTTGATCAGGCCATGTTGAAGAGCGAGTGAGACATGGTCCTTCGGTTCGGAAATATCGGGTTTTTCGCCCCACTCGCGCACGACCGGATTGGCCGATTCGTCGGAGCCCACCGGGCAGGCGTCGTGGGTGAGATTAGGAATGTTGAGCAGCAGGTCGTTCTGTTCCGCAGCGGCGCCCTCCGCCTTGAGGTCGTGGGCGGTGATTTGTTCGTTGATGGAGCGAACTTCGGCCTCGATGGCGGAGGTGTCCTCGCCCTTGGCCTTGAGCTGGCCGATTTGTTTGGAAATCGTTTTGCGCTGGTTTTGCAGCAATTGTTTTTCGGTCTCGGACTTGCGGCGGGTTTCGTCGCAAGCGAGCACGGCGTTCACCAGTTTCCAGTGGTCGCCGCCACGGGCTTTGAGTCGTTCCTGAACAGCGGCGGGGTTGTCGCGAATGACGCGGATGTCGAGCATGGCGCGGCCACTCTCGCGGGCAATGCGTGCCCGAATCAACGCGAAATTTCCGCGGATTCGAGTGGCACGAGTTCCACCTTGCGGAAATGGATTTCCGCGCCCTCGCTCTGGAGGCAGATCGCGCCCTTGCTGGCGCTCAGGCCGGTGCCCTCGTTCATCAACACGTCATTGACCCAGACGGTGATGGTGTCGTCCTTGCAGCGGACTTTCATGGTGTTCCACTCGCCGGGTTCGTTCTCGCTGCTTTTTTGCCGTTTTACCCAGCGCCGCCCCTGCGGGCTGGTGCCCTCGACTGCCACGGTTTCCCCGATCATCCAGAAATCCCCGGCATTTTCATGGCCGAGCTGGACCTCGAGCGACTTCGGCCAGACAAACATTTCGCGCGGGGAGGAGGCATGCACCAGCAATCCACTGTTGCCGGGTTTGCTGTCAGGTGCCCATCGCCATTCGAGCGTGAGTTCGTAATTGGAGAAATCATCCTTCACCGTGCGCATCACGCCGGGCGGGCGGCCCTTGCAGATCACCATACCGTCTTTGACCGACCAGACGGCATCGGGTTTCACCTCGGGGTCGATGACATCGAAGGTCCAGCCATCGAGGTTTTTGCCATTGAAAAGCGCCACCGGTTCGGCGGTGGCCAAAAGCGGGGCGAACATGGCAAGGCAACAGGCGTGAAAAATTCGGAACATGTCTGGCATCTATCAGAATCCACCCGTAGAAGTAAAGCAAAGATCAAACCCCGCACATTTGAAATATGATTTTTTCCCACCACTGAGCCTTGCAGGGTGGAGAGTCATTCAATCGCAAAAATTTCCCAAAAAACCGCAATGAATCTCTCCGATCTCCGGCAGGATCAAGGGACGGGCGGCCTAATGTCCGGGCTCTGTGGCCGCATCCGCGACGCGGAGTCCATCGAGCGCTGCGCTGACGATGCCGCCGGCGTAGCCCGCGCCTTCGCCGCAGGGATAGAGGCCGGAAATTTGCGGATGTTGGAGGGTGCCGTCGCGGCGGGGGACGCGGACGGGTGAGCTGGTGCGAGTTTCAAAACCTAACAACAATGCGCCGCTGGAGACGTAGCCGTGTATCTGCCGCTCGAAGAGGCGCAGCCCCTCGCGCATCCGTGCGGTCATCGCCTGTGGCAGCAGTTCATGCAGGGGCGCGGATTTCACGCCGGGAAAATAACTCGTTTCCGGGAGATCGGAGGAAATTTTTCCTGTTAGGAAATCGGTCACCCGCTGGCCGGGAGCGACTTGTCCGCCGCCGCCAGTTTGTTTGGCGCTTTGTTCGAGTTGTTTCTGATAGATCATGCCGGCGAGCACGCCGTGCTCCTTGACGAGTCGCGGATCGAGATCTTCCGGCTCGACGGTGGAGACCATGCCGGAGTTTGCGAAGGGCGAGTCGCGGCGCGACAGGCTCATGCCATTGACGACCACTTCGTCGTTCTCAGTGGCGGCAGGCACGACCCAACCGCCGGGGCACATGCAGAACGAATGCACACCGCGGCCGCGGATCTTGGTGGCCAGCCGGTAGCGGGCGGCGGGCAGCAGGCGTGGCCGGACCTCGCCTGGTGTGAGATGATACTGCACGCGGTCGATGAACGGCTGCGGGTGCTCGATGCGGAAACCGACGGCGAAGGGCTTTGCCTCCAGCAGGATATTTTTCGCGGCAAGCAGCCGATAGATGTCACGCGCGGAGTGGCCGGTGGCGAGGATCACGGCATCGCCGGTAATTTCATCCCCCGCGGCGGTGATCACGCCGTGGATGCGGTTTTGCCGGATGATGAAATCCGTGACCTTGGATCGGAACCGCACGTCGCCACCGGCGGCGAGGATCGAGTGGCGGATGGCTTTGACGACGTTGGGAAGCAGGTTGGAACCGATGTGCGGGTGGGCGTCGGTGAGGATTTCCTCCGGCGCGCCATGGGCGACGAGGATTTGATAGATCGCGGCCACCGGTCCGCGCTTGGTGGCGCGGGTGTATAGTTTGCCATCGGAAAAAGTGCCCGCGCCGCCCTCGCCGAAGCAGTAGTTGGACTCCTCGATCACGCGACCCTCGCGCAGGATGGGCGCGAGATCGAAGCGCCGGGCGCTGGCGTCCTTGCCGCGTTCCAAGATGATCGGTTTCACGCCGTTTTCCAGACAACGCAGCGCGGCGAACATGCCGGCCGGGCCGCAGCCGATGATGATGACAGTGCGCGGATGGGCGGGAAGGGGAGGGCATGACCAGCGGGGTTTTTCCTCGGGCGGCAGCGGCCCGTCGAGCGCGACATCGAGGCGGAGTTGCACCTTGACTGCTTTCTGGCGGGCGTCGATCGAGTGTTTGCGCAGTTTCAAGCCGCCGATGCGGGAGATCGGAAGGTCGAGTTTGACTGCGACGGCTTCGCGGCGGGCGCTGTCCTCTTCGGAGCGATCGAGAGGCAGGATGATGTCAACGGTCTCGACTGGGGATTTCACCAGCGGCGTCGTTTGCCTTCCTTGTGAATGGCGGCGTCCAGCGAGAAGGCCCCGCCGCCGGAGAGGATGATGGTGATCATCGGGATCAGGTAAAGGAGGGCGAGTTCTTTGGCGACCAGCACCTTGGGCGGAGAAACAAACCATGGCGCGCTGCCGTGCACGCTGAAGGCTGCCACGACCATGGTGAAACCGAGCAGAAATGCCGCCGGCCGGGTTGCGATCCCGAGGATGATGAGGGCGGATGCGCCAAACTCCGCAATGATCGTGGCCATCAGGCTGACTGACGGGCTCATGAAATGAAACGGAAAGAAATCCGGCACATGCCATTGTTTGATGGAGCCAAAGTTCTGCAATTTCGGCAGACCGTGGCCGATGAGCATCATCAGGCCGATCATCACCCGCAGCGCGAGGATGGCCAGCGATGCCGTGGCGTCTCGCGTGCCGCAGTCAAAAAAGAATTTTTTCATCAAGCGGATGGTGAGGGGGATTTTTTGGAAATCGTGATCCGTTTCAGGCGGTCATCGCCCTCAGGGGAGTGGGTATGGATTTCCGAATCAGCGATGAGCAGGTTGTGGACCATGCGCCGGTAGTAGGCATTGAGCGGGCGGAGTTGATGCGGCTTGCCGGTGGATTTCACCCGCTCGGCGATTTCGCGGATCTCGGCAGCCATCTGGTCCTCGCGGATCGTGCGGAAATGCTCGCAGTCCACCTTGATGCGCCCGGCATTGGGGAACTGGCGCCGCAGGATGCGGTTGACGAGGTATTGCAGGTCATCGAGCCGGTCGCCGTCGTGGCCGATGATCGTCTGACTATCGGTCGAGTGGATTTGCAGGCATGGGCCGTCATCGGTTTCCTGGATTTCGATGGTCGCTGCCAGACCGAGGTGCCCTAGCATGGTGTCGAGGATCTTGTTGGCTGTTTCCACGGTGGTCATGGCGGCAGTTTAATCACATCGCGTATCGGGTCAACCATCGCGGCAGGCTTTTGTTGGGATCGTTTTTTCCTTCGAGGATGAAGAGCCGGATTGCGCGGGCCGGAAGTCCGTCTTAGCTTTGCCGCATGAAAAACCTCCTCATTGCGATTTCCGCCGGGTTGTTCCTCGCATCCTGCGCCCCCACCACGCCGCTCGGCCGCATTCAGCAGCAGCCGGAGAAATTCGCCGCGTTGAGCCCGAAACAGCAGGAGTTGGTGCAGCAGGGGCAGATCGACCGTGGCATGTCACAGGATGCAGTCTTCATCGCGTGGGGCTCACCTGCCAGCGTTTTCCAGGGCTCCAACAACGGACGCCCGACCGAGCGCTGGGATTATGCCGGATCGCGCCCGGTTTTCACCAACACGTTTCACGGATCCTACGGCCGACATTGGGGGCCTTACCGGCGCCGCGGATACAGCGGCATGGGCTGGGGCCCTGAAGTCGTCTATATTCCGTATCGCACCGGTTCGGTATGGTTCATCGACAATCAGGTGGACTCCTGGGAGCGCGCGAGATGACGGAATTGACCTGATTTTTAGCGAGCTTGCAATTTTCCAAATCGCTGCAATCCTCGCCTTGATTCCTGACACACTATGAACTTAAAGATCCCTTTGATTCTTGCCGCCGGACTTGGTGCCGTGCTGCTATCGTCCTCTTGTTCCACAACTCCCGGCATGGGTTCCGGCTTGGCTTCATACCATGCGTATGACCGCCCGACCAAGCTGCCCAGTAATCCGAATAACGTGCGCGTGAAAGTTTCGCTGAGCAAGCAGCGCACCTATGTGATGGAGGGCGATCAGATGCTGCTGGTGATGCCGGTCGCGGTTGGCGCACCCGGAACGGTTACCCCATCCGGCAGTTTCACCATCTTTAACAAGGTGGAGAAGAAGCGCGCCAACACCCATGGTTTTGCCTACAATGGCAACCAGGTGAAGCGTTCGATGATCAGCTCACGGCCGACGGGTTGGTCATTCAAAGGCACACCGATGCCGTATTGGTGCGAGTTCAAGCCAAACTACGGTTTTCACACCGGCTGGGTGAAGCACCACCCCAGCACCCATGGCTGCATTCGCATGCATGAAAACCTCTCGCCCAAATTCTTCCGCCTCGTGAAGGTGGGCACGCCGGTCAACATCTCGTATTCGCAACCGGAGGACGCCACCCACGGCAACATCCCGCTGCCACCTGATGCCGGCCCGCTGCCGGATTATGATGCCTCGATGTATCTCGGCGATGGCTACTTCAAACAGCACAAGACGCCGCAGTATGACTGAGTGCAGGGGGACATCCCGCCCCTCTTCCAAGACCCCGCCGCGCGCGGGGTCTTTTGTTTGATCAACCGAGCAGCAGCCGCAGCGCCAGAGCGAGCAGCAGCAAGCCGAAAACCACGTCGATCCATGCGGCAGCCTTGCCATAGGCGCGCCTTGCGGGCTGCCACTGCAGGAGGATCACCCATGCCGACCACAAACCGATGCCCAGCCCGACGATGACCGCCCAGATCGCAAACGGCCACCACGCGGGATGGCTGCCGGCGAGGAAGGGCGCGCACACGGCGGCGAGAAACAGCGCCACTTTGGGGTTGAAAAGATTGCACAGGAAACCGCGCACAAACGGCGGGTGGGCATGGGGTTCCACCTGCGTTTCATGGATGATCCCTGTTCTCCATGCGACGAAACGTTCCTTCAGGATTCCATAGGCGAGCCACAGCAAGTAGGCGGCGGCCACCCATTGCAGGGCGACTCGAAGCACTGGCAGGCGCTGAAATGCCGCAGCCATGCCGGCCACCGCGAGGGTCGAGTGCAGGGCCAGTCCGCAGGCGATGCCCGCCGCCATTTGCAATCCCTCGCGCGGTCCCTGCCGCAGCGCCGCCCTCGTGAGCAGGATCATGTCCGGTCCCGGGCTGAATTGGCCGAGCACGATGACGCCTGCAAACCAGGCTAATTCCACTGCCGTATTCACGCTTTCTCTGTCTTTGAATCGGTTTCCATCGTTATTTTTCTACGACGATCCTGCCATTTTCGCCCTTCCCTGCGCAAGGCAGTATGCGCCACGTGATCGGCAAATCCTGCTGTGGATCAAACGATTTTTGACAAATCCCCCCTTGCCGTTAGCCTCCGCGCGTCCTCACCCTCCTGCAGGGGATTCCTGCCGCACATCCATTCCCGATTACCGATCATGAACACGCTCCGCACTTTCACCACCGGCACTGGCGCCGAAGGCAAACTCCATTCGCTTCCCGCCCTTGCAGAACAAGGTTTTCCGAATCTCTCTCGCCTGCCTGTCTCCATCCGGATCGTGCTCGAATCGCTGCTCCGCAACAACGACGGCCTAAAGGTCACCGAAAAGGACATCTCCAATCTCGCCAACTACAACGCCACGGCACCCGGCGATTATGAAATCCCATTTGTCGTCGCACGCATCGTGCTCCAGGACTTCACCGGAGTGCCGTTGCTCGTGGATCTCGCCGCGATGCGCTCCGCCGTCCACGCCATGGGCAAGGATGCGAAAATGATCGAACCACTGGTGCCCGTGGACCTCGTGGTGGACCACTCGGTGCAAGTCGATTACGCCGGCACGGCCAGTTCGCTTGAGAGAAATCTCGATCTTGAATTTCACCGCAACCGCGAGCGCTACGAGTTTCTCAAATGGGGTGAGCAAGCATTCGATACCTTCAAGGTGGTTCCCCCCGGCATCGGCATCGTCCACCAGGTGAACCTCGAATACCTCGCCAAGTGCGTGCTGGAAAAAGACGGCGTGTTTTATCCGGACACGCTCGTCGGCACCGACTCGCACACCACCATGATCAACGGCCTCGGCGTCGTCGGCTGGGGCGTGGGCGGCATCGAGGCGGAAGCCGGCATGCTCGGCCAGCCGGTCACCTTCCTCGTGCCGGAAGTCGTCGGCGTCTATCTAACCGGCGAACTTGCCACCGGCGTCACCGCCACCGACCTCGTGCTGCGCGTCACCGAATTGTTGCGCCAAACCAAAGTGGTCGGAAAATTCGTCGAATTCTACGGCCCCGGTGCCCGCGCGCTCTCGCTGCCGGACCGCGCGACCATCGCCAACATGGCTCCTGAATACGGTGCCACCATGGGTTTCTTCGGCATCGACGACACCACCACTGGATACCTCGAAGGCACCGGACGTCCGCCGGAACTCTGCAAGACCGTTGAAAACTACTACCAAGCCCAGGACCTCTGGGGCATTCCGCTCAACCGCGATGCGCTCGATTTCTCGCAAATCGTCGATCTCGACATTTCCACCGTGAAACCCGGCGTCGCCGGACCCAAGCGCCCGCAGGACCGCATCGAAGTCGAATCGCTCAAATCCAAGTGGGCATCACTGCTCACCGCACCCGCGCCGGACGGCTACAACAAGCACCCGGAAATCGACACCCGCACTCCGGCGGGCCTGCCTTCCACGCTCGATGCGATCCCTGACGAGGCTACCGGCATCGCTCGCGCTTTTGGCTCTCAGGTTGGCGTGGTCACCGAGCCTAACGAAGATCCTGCATATCCGTTGTGGGAGGTCTGTGTCGATAGCAAGGGCGGCATCAAGGACACCATCACTCACGGCTCGGTGCTAATCGCAGCCATCACATCCTGCACCAATACTTCCAACCCGAGCGTGATGCTCGCCGCAGGATTGCTTGCGAAAAAGGCCAACGAAAAAGGCCTCACCGTCAAGCCATCGGTGAAAACCTCGCTTGGCCCCGGCTCACGCGTCGTCACCGACTACCTCAACAAAACCGGCCTCCAGGCGGAACTCGACAAACTCGGCTTCCAAACCGTCGGCTACGGCTGCACCACCTGCATCGGCAACTCCGGCCCGCTCGATTCCGGCATCGAGGACGTCGTGAAATCCGAAGACATCATCGCCGCCTCGGTTCTATCAGGTAATAGAAACTTCGAAGCCCGCGTCCACCAGTCGATCAAGGCGAACTTCCTCATGTCGCCGCCGCTCGTTGTCGCCTTTGCGATCGCCGGCACCGTTGATATCGACATGGAAAACGAACCGCTTGGTTTCGGCAGCGATGGCAAGCCCGTGTTCCTTCGCGATCTCTGGCCCAGCTCCGAGGAAATCGAAGAAGCCATGACTTCCTCGCTCAAACCGGATGTGTTCCAAAAACTCTACACCGGCTTCGCCGACCAAAATCCGAAGTGGAATGAAATCCAATCCTCCACCGGCAACGTCTATGAGTGGGACCGCGAGTCCACCTACATCCAGGAACCGCCGTTCTTCGATGGCTTCACTCCCACGCCACGCGACATCGTCGAGATCAAAGGTGCAAGCCCGCTAGGCATCTTCGGCGACTCGGTCACCACCGACCACATCTCACCCGCCGGTGCCATCAAGAAGGACAGCCCGGCCGGTCGTTTTCTTAGCGAAAAAGGCGTCAATTTCACCGACTTCAACTCCTACGGCTCGCGCCGCGGCAACGACCGCATCATGACCCGCGGCACCTTTGCCAACGTCCGCATCAAGAACCTGATGGTTCCAGGCGTGGAAGGCGGAGTGACCATCTACGTTGCCAAACAACCCATGGGCGAAAGGGGAATCCAACTTGTGACAAATTTGAATCTGCCGAAGAAATCAGATAACGGAGTCACTACGTTCATCTACGAAGCCGCTGAAGCCTATCAATACGAAGGCACGCCGACTATTATCATCGGCGCCGAAGACTACGGCATGGGCTCCAGCCGCGACTGGGCCGCCAAGGGCACCAGTCTGTTAGGTGTCAAGGCGGTCGTCACCAAGTCCTTCGAGCGCATCCACCGCTCCAACCTCGTCGGCATGGGCGTGCTGCCCTGCAACTTCGTCAACAAGGACGACTACGACAAGGTCAAGGACCTCGCCGATGCCACCTTCGACATCCTCGGCATTGACAACGACCTCAAGCCGCAGCAACTCGCCACTCTCCGCGTCCACCAGGCGGACGGCACAAGTTTCGACATCCCCGTCATCGTCCGCATCGATACCCCGGTGGAAAAAGACTACTACCGCGCCGGCGGCATCCTGCCCTACGTGCTGGCCCAGATTCTGGGATAAAGCCGGCACTCTGAATGCGGAGTTCTTGCTTTACCATCCGGTCATTCCGCGCCTCCCGCGATGCTTTCCACCAGCAGATTGGTGAGAGTGCGGGCCGCGCGAGGGTCAAGCGCCACAGCATCGGTGATGGCGAGGTCGCACACTAACAATTCTCCCCACGGCCGTTTCACAGCGAAGACCGGATAGGTGAGTTTTGATTCGTAAACCTGCTTGAGATCGCCGCTCCAGTAGAAGTGCTCCTGAAGATAGCGGCCGAGCGGAATGACATCACTGCGGGTGATATCGACGCGGTGGGCGGCAGTGCTGGCAAATGCATACTCCCCTTCGCCGCGCGCCCACCATTTCCAATCCATCACATCCAGACCGGCGAACATCGGGCGGGCCTCTTCCCATCCGAGCATTTCGACAAACTCGCCTTTGACCAGATGACTGCCGGTCCTCGCTGCGGCGGCTTTTTCGAACATGAAATGATCGAGCGGATTGTCATCACCCACCTTGGGCTGGCCCTCACGCGCGATTTGCAGGCGCTCCACCGCGCCGCCGTCGCCGGGCAGAACTGTTACGGCATACATTGCCAGTGCGTTCGGCACCCCGTTGCCGCCGAGCACGACCTCACCGGCGGGGAAGGATTTTTCATAAACGTGGAGATTGAAACCGGTGGAAGTCACCAGCGTTTCATCGGTTTTCGTCCATTCCCTGAGCCAGCCCGGCATTATGGTGGCGCGGCTGTCGAAGCCGACCACGACCGTGCTTTGTTTTGTGAGATGGAAGCGCATGAATGGCATGTCCGGATTGCCCTCCTTGTCGTCCATGCGCGTGATGATCGCAGTTGTGCCCGCGAGACGTTCCGGGATTTTTGGGAAGGTGATATCGCGGTCGGTGGCCCAGCGCGCGCCGTCACGGAAACCCTGCGGCAACAGCTCATAGCCCGTGGGATCCACCCAGGCCAATGGTCGCAACGGGAAAATCTCCGGGCAGAAACGCATGGCCGCGGAGCCTTGTTGGAGCGCGATCAATCGCCCGCCCGGCTTGAGCGCGGCACGCGCCGCATCCTCACCGATGGCGGTGGCCTTCGGTCCCAGCACCACGGCATCGCAGGAAACTTTTTGCGCAGTGGCTTCGGCAAGCGTGAGCACTTGCCTTCCGAGCGCGCGCAGATGAGATATTCCATTTTCAGAGCAGCCTTCGGCGGCCACGGTCAGTTCTTTACCGCCGCCAGCAGACCAAGCGCGGGTGGCGATGCGGATCGGATAGGAGTTTTTGGAAACGATGCCTTCGGCGTTGCTCAAGGTGAGTCTCACGGTCGCCGGAGTCATCGCTTCACCGGCTCCTTCCACATCGGGGATGGTGATTTTCATCGGCCATTCGTGACTGTCGTCATAGGCGACATCGCCGAGTGTGATGTCGGCGGAGCTTTTCACCTGGCCGGAGGCATCCAGCACCTCGCACTTGACTTTGAGTGCTGTTAGATCACGGAAACGGGCGTCATCGTTGACCACGAAGGCGTTTGTTTTCACCTTGTCGCCCGCGAAGAAACGGGGCTTGTCGGCGCGGATGCCCAGCTCGCCCACCCACGGATGGGCCGAGTAGTAGCGAATGTAGGCCGGATGCACCGCGCCGGTGTCCGTGTCCTGATAGGGAACTCCGGTTTCCTTGTTGATGAACGGACGCTTGCCATCGGTGAAAAGGCCGCGCTGCGGCGTGGTGAAATCGCGCACGAACGATGACGGCTCATACCATCCCCAATAGGAATGCACGTCCTCGATGTCCGCATGGCCACCATAATCGGGCTCGCCGGAGGTCTGGCAGATCGGCCGGGTGGGATCGACCTCGCGCATGGCGTCCATGATGTCCTTGAAAATCGCGAGTTTCTCCTCGTTGTGATGATCGCCCTGCATGCCCTCGTTGGAAACGCAGTAGAAGAGGATCGAAGGATGATTGCGGTAACGGCGCACGGATTCAATTTGTTCGGCCTTCCACTGTGCGAGGATCGCGGGCGGTGGCGGCGGCTCCTTGCTCATCAGCGCCCACGGCCGCACGCCTTCATTGGCGATACCGACACCTTCCTCATCGGCCACGCGATACCATAACTCATTCCATGGATTGCAGCCGGAGCGCGTCACCGCCTGGTTGCCCTCGCGCATGCGGCGCAGGAAACCGCGGGCCGTCGCCTCGTCGTTGGGCTTGTAGCCATAGACCGGCATGCCCGCGCCGCGCGTCCAATACGGATGGCCGTTGAGATAGAAGCGGTCGCCCTTTACCGACACAGTGCGGTAGCCGACGGCCTGGGTCCATTGATCAATCATGCGCGAGCCATCGGCGGATTTCCAAGTAATGGTCAGATCATAGAGATTCGGGAAATCCGGCGACCACAGCTTGGGCGAGAGCGCGGATTTTTCGAGTGTGACCATGCGTGATTCCCCGGCAGCAAGTTCCAGCGCCTGGGCGAGGGTTTGCTCGTGCAGCAGCGCGCCGCCATTCCGCTCGCGCAGTTGATAGTGCAAGCGCCCGGAAACCGCGGCATCGCCCGGGTTTTCCAGCGTCACATCGATCCGGTGGCCGTCCAGCGCCGGATGGAAAAAGGCATCGGCGACGCGGCCGCCGCTTTGCGAGACTTTGAGTGTCACCGGTTGCCAGATGCCGAGGAAATTGGAAATCGAGTGCCGGCCGAAGCCGCCGAACATGCCATGATTGAGCGAGTTGAGCACGCCTCCGGCAGACTGGGCGCGCTGGACTATCGCTGGGAAGTTCTGGGAGGCACCGCCGTGGAAATGGTGGTGGCCCAGCTTCACCGCAACGACCGCGGCCGTCCCGCCATCCCGCAAACCGTGATGGTGGACGCCACATGGGAAGAGCGGAGTTGAAATGCTATCCCGCCACGCCTCACGAAACGATATTCGTGAATCCATCCTCGCCCGGCGGCCGCACAAGTCCTAGTGGATGAACATGACACACTGGCAAACCGACACGGAACTTTTCGAGTTGATGAAAACCCGGCTCTACACGCCGGTGGTGGGCGACATTCTCGACCGCCTCGGGTTCACCCACCAGTTCCTGCCACAGCCGGTGCAGCCGATGCTGCCGGAAATGAAACTCGCGGGCCGGGCGATGCCCATACTGATGATCGATGTCTATGGTCCGCAGAAAAAGCCGTTCGGCAAACTGACCGAAGCGCTCGACCAATTGCAGCCCGGCGAAATCTATCTGGCCAGCGGCGGTGACATGCGCTGCGCCTACTGGGGGGAAATCCTCACCGCCACCGCCCGCATGCGCGGTGCCGTGGGCGCGGTGATCAATGGCTATCACCGCGACACGCCGCGCGTGCTGGAGCAGGATTGGCCGGTCTTCAGCCGCGGCCGTTTTGCGCAGGACTCCTCGGTGCGCACTCAAGTGGCGGATTTCCGCTGCCCCATCGAAATCGGCCAGGTTTCCATCGAGCCCGGCGATCTCGTGTTCGGCGATCTCGATGGCGTGGTGATCATCCCGCGCCGGGTGGAGCGGGAGGTCATCGCAGGCGCGCTCGAAAAGGCCTCCGGAGAAAATCTCGTGCGCAAGGAAATCGAAAACGGCATGAGCAGCACGGCAGCCTTTGAAAAATATGGAATCCTCTGAGCAATCCCCCACCCCGTTCCGTCTCGACGGCGAAGTCGCGCTCATCACCGGCGGCGCCACCGGTCTCGGCCTCGGCATGGCCCGCAGCTTCGTCGCCTCCGGCGCGAAAGTCGTGCTCGTCGGCCGGCGCGAGGCGGAACTGCGCAAGGCCGCCGCCGAACTCGGCTCCGCCGCCTCGTTTGTGGCGCATGATGTGACGAACCATGCCGAAGCGGATCAACTCGTCGAAGCCGCGACCCGCGCCGCCGGATCAGCGCCCACCATCCTCATCAACAATGCCGGCGTCCACTTGAAGAAACCCGCGGTGGAAACCACGCCGGAGGAATTTCTAACAGTCCTCAGCACCCATGTGATCGGCGCCCATGCGCTGACCCGCGCGGTCCTGCCCGGAATGCTCGAGCGCAAGCACGGCAGCGTGATTTTCATCGCCTCCATGGCCTCGCTCTTCGGCATTCCCATGGTGGTAGCCTACTCCGCCGCCAAGAGCGCCCATGTCGGCATGGTGCGCACGCTGGCCGCCGAGGTTTCCGCCGACGGCGTGCGCGTGAACGCCATCGCGCCGGGATGGATCGACTCCGAAATGATGCGCAAGGCGCTGGATGGCGATCCCGCGCGGCGCGGCAAGATCCTCGGCCGCACGCCGATGAACTCGTTTGGCGAAGCCTCGGACATCGGCTGGGCGGCGGTTTATCTTTGTTCGCCCGCTGCAAAATTCGTGACCGGCGTGGTGCTGCCGGTGGATGGCGGCGCGAGCATCGGCTTCTGATAGATGCGCTGATCATGAAACTCGGCCTCGGACTCTACCGGCATCAGCTCGACGCGCCGCACTATCAGTTCGCGCGCCAATGCGGCTGCACACACCTCATCATCCACATGGTGGATTATTTCCGTTCGTCGCACTCCAATGCGCCCGGCGACCAACCGCTCGGCGATGATGCCGGCTGGGGCCTCGCGGGCGATCAGGACCGGCTTTGGTCGTTTGAGGAAATTTGCGCAATCAAGGAAGAGGCCGCCGCACATGGCTTGCAAATCGAGGCCATCGAAAACTTCGACCCCGCTCATTGGCATGATGTGTTGCTGGACGGGCCGAAGAAGGAGCAGCAACTCGAAAACCTCAAAACCATCATCCGCTCCGTCGGCCGCGCGGGCATTCCCGTCATGGGCTACAACTTCTCGCTCGCCGGAGTGGCGGGCCGCGTCAAGGGCCCGTGGGGCCGCGGCGGCGCGGAAGTGGTGGGCATGGATGGCCCCTGCGACACGCCCATCCCCAACGGCATGATCTGGAACATGGTCTATGATCCGCAAGCGAAGCCGTCGAAACCTACGCCCGCCAGAACCGCATCGCCTATGTGCATTTCCGCAATGTGCGCGGCAAGGTGCCGTTCTATCAGGAAACCTTCGTGGACGAGGGCGATATCGACATGCCGCGCGTGTTGAAGATCCTCAAGGCGAATGGTTTCAACGGCGTGATCATTCCCGACCACGCGCCGCAGATGACTTGTGACGCGCCGTGGCACGCCGGCATGGCCTACCCCCTCGGTTGGATGAAGGCGGCCTTGCAGGCATTGGAAAAATCCTCATGAAAAATCCTCCATCCGAGTCATCCGGACGCATGACGCGCTTCCGCTGGACGATCTGTGCGCTGCTCTTCGCCGCGACGACGATCAATTACCTCGACCGGCAGATTCTCGGCATACTCGCGCCGACGCTTGAGAAGGAGATCGGCTGGAGCGAGATGGAATACAGCAACATCGTCACTGCGTTTCAGGCGGCCTATGCCATCGGGCTCGTCGCCTTCGGGCGGGGAATCGATCTGATAGGCACCCGCCACGGCTATGCCATTTCAATTTTCTCGTGGAGCCTTGCGGCGATGGCTCACGCGCTGGCCTTTGGCGTGTGGAGTTTCGGATTGGCACGCTTCGCCCTCGGCTTGGGCGAGGCGGGAAATTTCCCGGCCGCGGTCAAGGCCGTGACCGAATGGTTTCCGCGCCGCGAACGCGCGCTGGCCACCGGCATCTTCAACTCGGGAGCCAATGTGGGCGCGATCCTCGCCCCGCTGTTGGTGCCGTGGATCACGCTGCATTACGGCTGGCAAATGTCGTTCATCATTCTTGGCGCGACCGGTTTCTTCTGGCTGATCGCCTGGTATGCGCTCTATGGCTCGCCGGAAAGCTCGACGCTTGTTTCGCCTGCGGAGTTGGCCCACATCCAGAGCGATCCGCCGGAGCCGTCATCGCTGAAAATCCCCTGGCGCAGCCTGCTGCGCTATCGGCAGACATGGGCCTTTGTCACCGGCATGGCCTTCTCCGCGCCGATCTGGTGGTTCTATCTCTACTGGTTGCCGAAATTCCTGCACCAGGAACATGGCCTCGATCTGGCCACGATGGGTCCGCCGCTGGTAGTGATTTACACCATGACGAGCTTCGGCAGCATCGGCGGCGGCTGGCTGTCCGGCTATCTGCTGCGGCGCGGATGGTCGCTCAACAGGAGCCGGAAAATCACGCTGCTCATCTGCGCGCTGGCCGTGGTGCCGGTGGTGTTCGCCGCCAAGGCCTCCAATCTCTGGGTGGCCACCCTGCTCATCGGCCTGGCCGCGTCCGCCCACCAGGGCTGGGCCGCCAATCTGTTCACGCTCGTTTCCGATTTGTTTCCGAAACAAGCCGTCGCCTCCGTGGTGGGCCTGGGCGCGATGTTCGGCTCGGTGACGGCGATGGCCTTCGCGCAAACCGCCGGATTCATCCTGCAAACCACCGGCAGCTACTGGCCGCTCTTCATCATGTCGGGCAGCGCCTACCTGCTCGCGCTGGCCATCATGCAGGCACTCATTCCGGACATGAAACCGGCTCGCTTGTGAACCTGATCCGGTTGTTGCTGGCCGGCACGATGTGCCCATCGTTTTTTGTGAGTTGGCATTTCATCCGGCTTGGGAGAGATCGGATTGAATGGGCTTGATTGAACCAATTCATCGCAATTTCCAACATGTCCCACGGCATGGATTTCCGCTGTGTCGAAGACGCTCGCCGCCTTGTTTGTTGATTGAGATTCCGACATTGACCCCTTGTCCACCTGCGGCATGTTTTGGCCAAGTTGGTGGATTCTGAAAATAGCAATGAGACCTCGCCGTCATTCCCACGGCGTAAATCCCGCCGTTGGCTGCTGCTGGCTGCGCTGATGGTGGCCTTGCTTGGTGCGCTGGCATGGCTCAATGGCCCGGGTTTGCGCTGGCTCGCGCCCATAGCTGCTTCCCGTTTCCTCGAAAAATTGGGCATGCGCCCGAGCTTCGTGGTCGAGGGCAGCCTCAGCGGTGGCTTCACCATCAAAAGCCTCAAACTCTCATCGGATGGCTCTCTCGCCACCTTGTCGGTGGACCGCTTGAAGCCGCTCTATCAGTTTTCCGAACTGTTGCGCGGGCGCGTCCGGGGCATCGAGATCGATGGCGCGCATGTCGAACTCCGGCTGGGATTGAAAAAATCCGATGATAACAAGGAGCCGGCGGATCTGGAAAAAATCGTGCAATCGTTGCGCCAGGCCCGCGGGCAAATTGTGCCGTTTTCCATCGTGGTTCGGGATCTCACCCTCAATGCCAGCCGTGACGGCAAGCCGGTGCTCACATTGGGCAAAAGCTCGCTCGATCACGCGGCTGGCGCGGCGGATTTCAAGCTCTCCCTCGGCCCGCTCACCGATGCCTCCGGGCGCGAATGGCCTGCCCAACAAGCCACCCTCATTTGGGGCGCGGAGAAAATTCTGTTAGACCGGCTTGACCCGCTGCCGGGCGTGGGCTTGCGCGATGTGTTGGTGAGCCTGCCGGAAACCGGCGGCCCCGCGGCGGAATTGGAGCTGCATCTCAATGAAGCGGTGTTTGTGGTGAACGCCCCGCCCGGATTGTCATCCATCGGCATCGACTTGCGCGAGGGTCGTCTCGACAGCCGCTGGCTGGCCGAGCGCTTCGCATTGGAGCTTCCCGCCACCGCTGAACTGACATCGCTCTCGCTCACACTCGATGACTTGCTGCCCGATCCGGAAAACGCCACCGGCACCGCCGGTTTTTTGTTAGAAAATGTCGCTGCGGGGGACTGGATGGTTCCCGAGTTGAGTGTGGATCTGGGTTTGCAGGCGGACCAAGCGACGCTGGCGGCTAGCGGCCGGGCTCTGGACACGGGATTTTCGATTTCCGCCGGGGCTCCGCTGTCGCGTGAAGGCGGAGCATTCACGCCCGGTGAGGTCCGCGGGCAATTCCAGGTGGAGGATGTGCCGGCGCTGGTTTCCTCCTTGTCCGCCCGCATCAAGGCGATCGATCCGCAGGCCACTGTGCCGCCATCGGTGATGGATGGCCAATTCACCCTTGCCTTGGAAAAACTCCGGCCCGCATCCGCGAAGGTTCAGCTGACATTGAAGCCGCTGGAAAAGGATGAGGTGTCTGCCATCGCCGTGAATGCCCGCTGGCAGGACGACGGCCAGCTTGGCACTGATATAGAAATCGACGGCATGAAAGTCACGTCCGATTATGATCTCACAAAATCCACCTACGTGGCGAAGGCGGCATTCGATGGTTTCAAAAGCGCGCGCATCGACCGCTGGTTGCAAATCTTCAAGGCGGGAACCCGCGGTGGTTATTCTCTAACAGGTAATTGGGAAGGCAGCGGCGGAATCAACAGCGCCACGCATCGCGGTGAATTGTCGTTGACGGAGATCAACTTCGCGCAGGATGGCCGTCCCCCGATCCAGGCGAGGGGGGATGTGTCATATAACTGGCCGGCGGGTTTTTTCACAGAGAATCTAACAATCCAAACTGCGGATCAGAAGGTCACGGCGGATGTCCGGCTGGCGAATGGCTTGTTAGAATTAAGCAAATTGCTGTGGTTGCAGGACGGACGGGAGATCGCCAAGGGATCGGCCGTTTTGCCGGCACCGGAGGATTTCACGAAATGGCGCGAGACCCTGGCCCACGATACCCGTCCGCTGATGGTCGATGTGGAGTCGGGCGTGCTGCCCTTGGCGCTGCTCAAGGACTGGCTGCCCGCCGCCGCGAAACTCGATCCGCGCTCGACCGGGCGTGTGAGTTTGAAAGTTTCCGGAAGCTATGCCGAACCGGAAATCGATGCCGTGTTGGAAGCGAAGGATCTGCGCTCGCCGGAACAAACGAATCTTCCGCCCGCGGATTTGCGCGTCGTGGTTTCCGCAAGGGACAATCAACTCAAGCTCGAAGGCAATGCGACTTCGCCGGATTTGCCGGCTGCCACCCTCACGGCATCGATGCCGTTCCGCCCCGCCGCATGGGCGGAAACCCCGGGCTCGGTGCTGGAGGAAAACCTCACCGCGCGGGTCGATCTGCCACGGCTGGATCTGGCGAGATATGCATCCTTGGTGCCAGTGTCCCGGAGACTTGCGGGCGTGCTCACCGGCCACATCGAAGTGGCGGGAGTGGTGGGCAAGCCGGTGATGAAAGGATCGCTCGCGCTCAGCAATGGCATGCTTGAGTTGAAACAAGAGCAGGTTCCCTTGTTCACCGGCATCGCCGCCACTGCGGATCTCACGCTGGATCGCGTGGTGCTGCGCGAGTTGCGCGCCGATGTCGCCGGCGGCAGCTTGCGCGGCTCGGGTTCGCTGGAGATAAGTGATGGCAAACCGGGCAATCTGGATTTCCGCCTCATCGGCAGACATGTGCCGGTGTTGCGGAACGAATCAATGATCGTGCGCACCCACGCCGACCTGCGCCTGGCAGGCGCTTATGAGACGGCCTCTCTAACAGGCACGGTCTCGGTGGTGGACAGCTTGTTTTACCGCGACATCGAGATCCTGCCGATCGGTGTGCCTTTCACCACGCCCAACGCCGCGGCCCTGCCGCGGATCGATCCGCCGCCGAATCCCGCCGCGCGTCTGCCGGAGCCATTCGCCTCATGGCCGCTGGACCTGCGAGTGCGCACGGAAAGGCCGTTTCTCATTCGTGGAAATTTCGCTTCCGGCAGGGTGGAGGGAGATTTGCGACTGAGCGGAACTTTGGGCGTGCCGCTGCCGAATGGCGAGGTGCGCATCCGGGATCTGCGAGCCGCCCTTCCATTCAGCACACTCACGGTAAAATCCGGCATCTTGCGATTCACTCCGGAAACCGGCTTCGATCCGCTGCTTGAAATCCGCGGCACTTCAAATCCGCGACCCTACCGGGTGAATGGTTATGTCTATGGCCGGGCCTCGGACCCTCAACTCGTGCTGACCTCCTCGCCGCCGCTGCCGGAAAATGAGATCATGACCTTGCTGGCTACCGGCACCACCACCAGCGGCCTGGAGAACCCGCAGGCGGCATCGTCGCGGGCGATGCAGCTACTCGCCGAGGAGTTGCGCCGCGGCCGCTTCGGTGTGGGTCGCCAGTTGCGGCCCTTGCTCGGCCTGCTCGACCGCGTGGATTTCACTTTGGCCGAGGCTGATCCCTACTCGAACGATTCCTACTCCACTGCCATGCTTTCCATCACCGACCGCTGGTATCTTTCAGCTGGCATCGGACAGGAAGGCGACTCGCGTTTCCTTGTCATCTGGCGACTTACTTTCCACTGATGACTGCGACCAGGATCATGATCGTGTGGATGCTGGCCTGCCTGGTGGCTGGCGCGGAGACGCGTGTGAGCATCACCGGCATGCAGCGCAAGAGCGCGGCGCAGGTGCTCGAGTTAATGGGCGACCGCCTCGAGCATGTGAAAGCATCACCCGCCATTCCACCGCTTGCGGATGACGCCGCCTTCATGCTGCGCCGCATCTTGCGAAATGACGGCTATGCCGACGTGCAGGTCGATTGGAGAATCCGCAATCCCCAGGAAATCACGCTCATCATCAACGAGGGCAGGCGTTTGTCACTGGGCAGGGTGACTGTTGATGGTATCGACAATCAGAGTGCCCGCCGTCTGGTGCGGATCTATGCCGCACCAGCGGAAAGAAACCGCTCCTTCGCCCTGGGAGCGCCGCCGTTCCGTGAAGAGGATGTGGCGACCGGTCTCGCCAACATCCGTCAGGAACTCAACTCACGCGGCCATTGGTCGGCCGAAGCAGATATCATATCTCGTGCAATTGACAACTCCGGCAGGGTGGATCTCGCCATCCAAGTGAAACCCGGCACGCGCTACCGCATCGGCGAACCAGTGGTGCGAAGCGTCGATGGCCGCGGCGTGAAACTCACCGGCGGCGCGGTGCGACCGTTCACTGGCCGGCCAGCGACCACTGCCAATCTCAATGAGATGCGCAAGGCGGCGGAGCAACGCGCGGTGAGCCGCGGTTATCCTGCGGCGCAGATCCGGATGGGACGCAGTTTGGTGAATGGCAACTTCATTCCGGAGTTGGACGTGGACCTCGGCACGCGCGTGCGGCTCAACGAAGTGAACATCATCATCACCGGGGAAAAGCAGACCAGGGAGGAGCGGATTCGCTCACGCCTGCGCGGCATGGAAGGTGATTGGTATGACGAAGGTGCCATGAACGAGCGGCTGCGCGAGTTCCTCTCCACCGGGGCCTTCCAATCGGCCCGGGTCGAGACCCAAACCGCCGGACACCGCTTGGTGGATGTCACCCTGCACTTCGAGCAAACCCGCGCCCGCGAGGTGAGCCTTGCGGCCGGTTTCGGCAGCTATCAGGGGTTCATCACCCGCGCGACTTATGCCGACCGCAATCTGGCAGGCAATCTGTGGGGGCTGAATTCCGGAATCGAGATCAGCAGCCGCGGCGTGCTTGGCGATGTGCGCGTCACTGATCCATGGGTGGGTGGCCATGATGTCGCGGCGACCTCGCGCGCCTATGCCATGATTTACGGACGTGAGGGATATAATACTTATGAAAGTGGCCTCGAAGGCTGGCTGAACTGGGAGTTCGGCGATCACTACGGCCTCGAACTCCTGCTCGGCACATCGATTGTCAACCTCACCAGCGATGGTCTGCCAAGCTCGGCACTAGGCGAGACCGTCTATGGCCACCCGCGTCTGCGGCTCACACAGACGCTCGATTTCCGGGATAATAAGATCCTGCCAAAGAGCGGCTGGCATCTGCAAAACCCTCTGCAAATCGGCGCGGCCGTCGGCGATGATTCCACGTCCTATGTAATGACTGGCATCTCCGGCGGTTGGTTTCACCGACTCAGCCGTCAATATGAGGTTGGCATCGGCGGCGAGTGCCGGGTGCTGGTGCCTTCCGGCGATGGAGGCGACCTGCCAATCGACATGCGGCTCTTCAACGGCGGCCCGCGCAGTGTGCGCAGTTTCCCCGAGCGTGAGCTTGGTCCCTCGGTAAACGGCTATGCCACGGGCGGCGAGTTCATGTGGAATACCAACCTCGAAGTGATCCGAAACATCGGCCAGGCGCTCAATGCCGTGGCCTTCTTTGATGCCGGCGCGCTTTCCAGATATCATGAGGACGCCGGCTCCGCGGATGTCGAACTCGCCGCCGGTCTCGGTCTGCGACTCAACCTGCCGATCGGACCGGTGCGCCTCGAATACGGCTACAACCTCACGCGGGATGGAGGCGAACCTGCCGGGACCCTGCACTTCGCCATCGGCAGCGCTTTCTAACATGTGTCCGCAAGCCGACAGCCGTGCCGCATCCGCCATCTTCCGAGCTTTCGGTGGATCGAGAAAACCATGCCTTGCCGAAGCCTGCCACCACTGCACAGGGCGCGACATGCATTTGGCGGAACAGCGGTTTCTATCACTATGGATACCGCTCACCGTGTGGGTGGCTACGGGTGCGGTATTGGGCCGCTGGCTGGCCATGCCCATGGCCATGTTGGCAGCGATCCCCACCGGATTCATCGTGCTCAGCTTGCTGCCGCTGGCACTCGGCGGCAGGACGCCCGTGGCGCAGTGGCGCATCTGGCTGCTTGCCTGCACGTTGTGGGCGGTGTTCCACCACGAGGCGGGTGCGATCACCGGATGGTTTGCGTGGTCGTGGATCGCCCTGTTCCTGTTGAATGCCATGGCCTGTCTCTGGCTGGGGCTTCGGAAATTTTCCGGGTTGCTTGAAACACCAGCCATTGCCTTTCGTTTGGCAGCATTCATCGACCTCCATCTGCTGGCAATCGCCGCAGGTTGGTTCTTTGGCTGGTCGTGGGCCATCGCCGGTGGCGCGCTGATTGCGGCATGCTATTGCCTCGCCGTGCTGCGCCCGTCCTGCCAGTGGCTCGGACCGGTGCGCCTCACCACCGGCGACCATTCGCTTCTCATCACCATCGACGACGGCCCGGACCCGCATGACACACCGCTCCTGCTGGACTTGTTAGATAAACATCAGGCCAAAGCCGTGTTTTTCATGATCGGGGAAAAAGTGCGCCGGCATCCCGAACTCGCACGCGAGGTGCTGCGCCGCGGCCATGAGATCGGCAACCACACCATGACTCATCCGCAAGCCGGTTTCTGGTGCGCCGGACCGTCGCGGACGCGCCGCGAGATCGCCGATTGCCAGCGGGCGGTCGAGGAAGCCACCGGCTTCACTCCCCGGCTTTTCCGCGCTCCGTGCGGCCACCGCAATCTTTTCACCCATCCGATCGCCCGCGAGCACAGCCTCGAGGTGATGGCGTGGTCGCGCCGCGGCTTCGATGCGGTGGAAGCGGATGCCACCAAGGTGCTCAAGCGGATTCTAACAAAAATCGAACCGGGCGATATCCTGCTCGTCCACGAGTCCACACCCATCGCGGTGGAGGTGATGGAGGGCGTGCTGCAAGGCACCGGCCGCTTGCTGTCGAAACACTGATTTGGATCACAAGTGATGCAGCCAAAGGTGATCCGTATCGCTCCTGATGGCCCGATCATGATTGCGCGCGTCACGGGAAAGGGCGCGCAGAATTTTGACAATCCAAGCAGCTGAAAAGGAACTTTTTTCTTTGTTCATCGGTGTCCATCTATGGTTCGTTTCTCTTTTCAGCATCACTCCGCCATGTCCCGCTTCCGTCCATGCATCGACCTCCACCAGGGAAAGGTGAAACAAATCGTCGGCGGCAGCCTGCGCGACGCGGGCGCGGGGCCGGTTGAAAATTTCGTTTCAGACAAGCCATCCGAGTGGTTTGCGAAAATCTTCCGCAATGATCAACTCACCGGCGGCCACGTCATCAAACTTGGCCCCGGCAATGAAGCGGCGGCCCGCGCGGCGCTCGCGGCATGGCCGGGCGGCCTTCAGATCGGCGGCGGCATCACGCCTGCCAACGCCAGCGAGTGGCTTGATGCGGGTGCCAGCCATGTGATCGTCACCTCCGCTTTGTTTGATGCGGACGGAAACTTTCTCACGGAAACCCTCGATCAATTGGTCAAATTCATCGGCGCGGAAAAACTCGTCATTGATCTTTCCTGCCGCCGGACGTCGCATGGCTGGACCGTGGCAATGAACCGCTGGCAGACGCTAACGGAATTGGAGGTCACCCCCGCCACGCTCGACCGCCTTGCGCCGCATTGTGCCGAGTTTCTCATCCACGCCGCCGATGTTGAGGGCCTCTGCCGCGGCATCGATGCGGAACTTGTTTCCCTTTTGGGAAGTTGGGGAAAAATCCCAGTCACCTACGCCGGCGGCGCGGCAACCATGGATGACGTGTTCTTGGTGGACAGTGCCGGGCAGGGCCGGGTGGACGTCACCGTCGGCAGCGCGCTGGATCTTTTCGGCGGCAAGAGCCTGTGCTACCGCGATCTCGTCGCCTGGAACCGCCGCGCCGGGTGATGGATTATCCGTCCGGCAACACACAGGATGAACCGGTGCGGCGCGGGCTGCCCACTGCGAGCCTCAGCTGGCAGACCCGACCTTTCAAATCCGGTTGCTTCAGCCCGGATACCATGCGCAGCTTCGACCGCAAAATGTTCTTCCTCTGATTCAAATGCCTGGCTCCCTGCCATCATTGGCAATCAACATTTTACCGCTTGATTTACGCGGAAGCATACAGACTTGCATCTCTCATTCTGGCTGGGGAGCATCCTGTTATGGACACGTGCAAATCGTTGATCACCCTTTTTCCGGCCATTTGGCTCACGCCGTCGGTTGATTCGCCAGCTTACGGGCAAAAGCGGATTTTTCACCGCAAAATCCGCGCGTCAGCCATTGCGTCATTGCTCCTGGCATGCTCCTCGGCCGTCCTGCTGTCCGCCGCGCCGGTGGCCGCAGATCTCCGGGTGAACGATCTGCGGGAACCGCTTGTCTTCGATCATTTTCCGCTCCGGTTCTCGTGGAAAGTCAGTGGCGACCCGAAGGCCAGCCAGAGTGCCTATCAAATCGAGCTGCGGCGGCGGGATGTTGCCGCGCAGGAAAGCGGCCGGCTGTGGGACTCGGGCAGGGTCGAAAGCGCGATCAACCGCCGCATCGGATACACCGGGCCCGCGCTCAAGAGCCGCGAGTTGCTTGCCTGGCGAGTGCGGCTTTGGGATCAAAATAGCGCCGAAGGCCCGTGGTCCCCGTGGATGGATTTCGAGACAGGCCTCCTTGACTCCACCGATTGGGCTGCGGCGAAGTGGATCGGGTGCGACCGCGACATGGCCGCTGGCGAAACGGCTCCGGCCGATGTCATGGGACCGTGGATCTCCGGTCCCAAGGGGGAAAAGAGCAGCCGTTTTGTGCTCGATTTCGACTTGCCCGACAAACCGGTGGTCTGGGCGCTCGGCTGGTGGGGGGTGAACCGGCCCGCCGGGCATGTGGGTTTGATGGCCAATTTGCGCACAATGCAGGGGGAACTCCGGCGCAATGCCTCGCAGATGGCGCGCGGAGGCACCGGAGGATTCCACGAACTTTCTTTTGTCCTGGCACCCGGCAAATCCAACCGCTTGGAGCTGATTTTCAAGAACCCTCCCCCGAATGTGAGCGCGTCCGTGGGCATGCACATCGTGTTTGCCGATGGCAGCGAGCAAATCATCCGCTCCGGTGAGAATTGGCAGGCCGTGGTCGGCGGAGCGAAAAGCGTGCCCGCCCGCGTAGTGGCGGCTTATGGCAAAGAGGCCGGCGGCCTGGCGACCATCCTTGCCACACCCCGCCTGCCGCCGATCCGCATCGGCACGGATTTCGAGGTGAAACCCGGTCTCAAGCGGGCACGCCTCTATCTGTGCGGGCTGGGCTGGAACCATCCGCTCATCAACGGACAGCGCACCGATGATCACGTTTGGTCGCCCGCCCAGACGGATTACGAGGAATTCGCGTTTTACGAGACACGCGACGCGACCTCCTTGCTGCGCGAGGGACAAAACCGCCTCGACGTTCTTCTCGATGCGGGATGCTTTCACGATTCCGGCGGTTTCGGTGCGGTGCGGTCTTACGGCCGTCCGGGGCTGATTGCGAGGCTGGCCCTCGACTATGCCGATGGGACCACCCGGTGGGTCGATTCCGGCCCGAATTGGAAATGGGCGTCGAGCGAAATCACCCAGTCGAACCTCTACCAAGGCGAGTGGGTGGATTTCCGCAAAATCGAAACGGAGGAATGGCGGCCGGTCCAGATGCTTGAACCGCTCAGTCCGCGTCTCATCGCATCGGACATCCCGCCCGTGCGAGTGATGCAAACCATCGCGCCTAAGAAGGTCCAGTCCATCGGCCCGAAGTCATGGTTGGTCGATTTCGGCGAGATGATGAATGGTTGCCGGACATGCCCGCGCGCAGGCGGAAAAAATCCACGCGACGATCCTTTCATTTCATGACAAGGAAAACTCGCGTTTCGGCAACGGGGCCGAAATGAGTCTGGCGCTGGCCTTCGGCGTGTTTGAGGACGATCCGGAAGAAGAAAAGCGCCTCGCCGCCTCGCTGGCACGGCATTACCGCGAGCGCGGCCACATCTGGGATGGCGGCTTTCTCGGCCACGAAATTTATCCGCAGTTGTCCCGCAACGGCTACGTCGGCGATGCGCTCAAAACCTTGACCAACACGGCTGGTGCCGGGCCCGCGCGGTCCATCAAACTCCACGATGCAACAACCTTCCATGAGGCCTACCACATGGAAAAAGACGTGCAGATGCGGCAGGGACTTAACTTCATCGTCCACTCGCATCCGGCGGCATGGTTGGTCACCGACCTCGCCGGCATCCGCCCCGATTCCACCGTGCCGCACGGCAGGAAACTGCTGCTCGCCCCAGCCATCCCCGCCAGCGGCGAGCCGACCCGCGTTTCCGCCGAACTCGAAACACGCCAAGGCAGCGCCATCAGCACCTGGCAGCGCGCCGACAACGGAGCCGTCACGTGGTCGTTCACCGTCCCACCGAACACTGCCGCCACGGTGGCCCTGCCGGAGGGCGCAAAGAACATCCGGATCAACGGAGAACCTGCCGACCCCGCTTCCCTCGTCGGCAAGACCTTCGGACCGGGTGCCTGCGAAATGACCTTTCAGCTTGCGCCTGCCGGTGATCAATGACCTCCGGTTTCGATATTATATGAGATAATAATCATCAAGAGACAATCCAACGCGCTTGAACCGTATGTGGGCCAACCATTGGCACACTCAAGAAGCCCGTTTCGTCCGGCGCTATGGCATCCAAGATGCCACAGACTTTCTAACCCTATCGGGAGTTCATGGTCATGGCAACCGCTGAATCCCTCGCCCAATCTGTGTATGACATGTTCCAAGCTCACTTTAAAAACGCGCCGTCACGTATCTGCAAAGTGGTGCTGATGCTCATCCCATTTAAAAATCATCTAACAACGAAAGTTGGGGCAGATCCAGCACGATCACGGTGGCGATGGCATCCGGCGCGGTGGCGGGCACTTGGATCTGCAAACCATCGGCGTGGGGTTTCACTTCGAGTTTGCTCGAGGGATCGGCGAGCAGGGAGGCGGATTCGGCTTTTTGCTTGAGGCCTTTGACCACGAGCAGGCCGTCGGCGGGCCAGTCGAAGACGTGGAGATAAAGGCGGGTTTTGCCATTCTCAAGCGGACGCGAGGTGCAGCGGCCCCATGCCGGGATTTCCGGAAACGGGCTGGTTTGCGTGCCATGGATGGCCTCGGCGTTGGTCTTCATCCATGCGGCGATGGCTTGCAGGCGCTCGATGCTTGCTGCGGGGATTTTGCCCTCTGCGGTGGGGCCGACGTTGAGCAGGTAGTTGCCGCCCTTGGATGCGATGTCGATGAGGTTGCGGATCAATGTTTCGGCGGATTTCCATGTTTCATCATGTTTGGAAAACCCCCAGGTGCCGTTCATGGTCATGCAGGATTCCCAATCGACACCCGGCAGTCCGTTGGCGGGGATCTCTTGTTCCGGTGTGCCGTAATCGCCGGCGTATTTGTCGTCCTTGGTCATGCCGGCCATGCCTTGGCGGCCCTTGTCCACGCGGTTGTTGATGATGAGCTTGGGATGTTCCTGGCGCAGCCATGCGTAGAGGTCCTTGCCGCGTTCGTGCGTCCAGGCGTCCTCCCACTCGCCGTCGAACCAAAGGATGCCGATGTCGCCATAGTTCGTGAGCAACTCCTTGAGTTGGGCCTTCATGTAGGCGGTGTAGCGGTCCATGTCTGGCGATGGGTTGAGCGCATTGCCGCGCCACGGCTCCTTTTTCCCCCAATCCGGGTGGTGCCAATCCATGATCGAGTGATAGAAACAAAGCTTCACGCCGTGTTTCCGGCAGGCCTCGGCAAGTGGCGCGAGCAGGTCGTTTTTGTAAGGTGTGGATGCGATGTCCCAATCGGTTTCCTTGGAATCCCACAGGCAGAACCCGTCGTGATGTTTGCTGGTGATGACGATGTATTTCATGCCCGCGTCCTTGGCGAGGCGCACCCAGGCATCGGCATCGTATTTCACCGGATTGAACTGATCCTTGAGAGAGGTGTATTCCGCCACCGGGATTTTTTCGTAGGATTGGAGCCACTCGGCGTTGTCTTTGACGCCTTTACCCTTCCACTCGCCGGCGGGCACCGAGTAGGGGCCCCAATGAATGAACATCCCGAAGCGGGCATCGCGGAACCATGCCATGCGTTGATCCGATTCCTCCTTGGTTTCGGCTTGGACTAAGCCGCTCATGGAGATAAGGGCCGCGAGGATGGTGTTTGTAAATATCCGCGTTTTCATGATGGCGGATACTTTGTGGGACGCCGAGATCTTGCAACGCGCAAATCATGCTGGAGCAACGCCACTTAACAACCTACCGGTCTCCTGGCATGGAGCCTTTCAAGAACGAGTTTTCCCATCCCAAGGCCCGCCTTATTGCGGAGGAGGTGAAGCGCGCGCATCCGGCGTTTTCGCTTCCGCGATTCAGCAAGGGGCTGGAGGATGCGTTGGAACCCTTGGAACTGAAACAACGGATGCACCTCATCGCCGACCGCATCGAGGCCGGGTTGCCCGCGCATCCGCCGGAGCTGTTTTCCATCCTCGTGAAAACCCTCGCGAAGGATGAAAACGACACGCGCGGCTTGCGCGGCTTCCTCGTTTGGCCGCTTACGGAAATCGTCGCGCGCCGGGGACTGGAGCATGTTTCCGAATCGATGGCCGCACTGGCGGAAATGACGAATCGTTTCACCGGTGAGTTCGCCATCCGGCAGTTTCTCCGGCGGCACCCGGAGCGCGTATTGAAACAACTTCACGTCTGGTGCGATCACCCGGACGAGCATGTGCGCCGCCTTGTTTCCGAAGGCAGCCGCCCGCTGCTGCCGTGGGGCGGCAATCTAACCGAACTTCTGGAGCCGCCGCATCCGACGCTTGCCCTGCTGGAGAAACTCCACCGCGATCCCAGCGACTATGTCCGGCTCTCGGTGGCGAATCATCTCAACGATTTCAGCAAACATCATCCCTCGCTGGTGATCAAAACGCTCACCCGCTGGCGCGACGTGAATCCGCACGACCCGCGTTTGGCAAAACTCGCCCGCCACGCATGCCGCACGCTGCTGAAGGCCGGGCATGCGGAGGCTCTGGAATTTCATGGTTACGGCTCGCCCAAGGCGCTCGAACTCGAAGTTTTCGAACTTGCGGAAACAGCGGTGAAAACCGGCGGCAGCCTCGGCTACCGCCTGATGATCCGCAATGCATCGAAGCGGTCGTTGAAAGTGATGTTCGACTACGCCATTCACCACCGCAAAGCCAACGGCACCCTCAGCCCGAAAGTCTTCAAAGGCCGCATTCGCGAGCTTGCGCCCGGTGAGTTATGGGAAATCTCCGGACGCCATTCCTTCAAGCCCGTCACCACCCGCGTCTATCACCCCGGAATCCACCGCTTCGAGCCGAGGATCAACGGCAAGGAGTTTCCGGCAAGTGAGTTTGTGTTGCAGTGATGGATCGAGATATCGGCGGCGGTTCTGACCGCCACGGCAGGCAAGATGCCCACCTGCCGGGACAGGGTGGAAGCCTATCCTGCTTCAGCGCGGCAGCGGATCGGAGCGGAAGCGTTCGTGCTGTCGGCGCAGCAGGGAATCCTCCGGCGAGTAGTTGATGGCTTTCTGTGACCACTCGAGTGCCTTGGCGCGGTTGCCGCGGGCAAAGTGGATCTCGGCCATGGTATCGAGGTAGGCGGGTTGGTTCGGATTTGCGGCGAGCGCCTTGTTGAGGTGGCGCTCGGCGGCATCGGGCTTGCGCATGGCGCGGGCGGCGAACCAGGCGGCGGTGTTGCGCGTGTTGTCGCTTTCCGGGAAGCGCTGGATCACATCTTCGATGAACTGCCAAGTTTTGAGAAACCACGCGTCGTGCTCCTTGATGAGGCCGGCATGGCGCAGGGCGGGAAAGAAGAAATCGGCCAGAGAGCCATCGCTGGCAAAGCTCCGGTGGCAGTGTTCGAGTGTGGCGAGCGAGCCCGCGCGATTGATTTCCAAGCGGCTGAGCGCGCGGGCCATGTCCGCCTGCAGGCGCTGGCGGATGAGCGGAAGCTGATTGGACCACTGGTAATCCGAGCCGGAATAAATGGCGGCGATCACCTCGGAAGTGGCGGCGGTTTCCGGCCATTTCCGCTGTTCCAGCAGCGCGTCGGAGTGCAGTTTGACGGCCATGCCGAAGTCCTCTGAATCCGGATCCGCCTGGGTCGCAGCGCGAGCCCACCATTCGGCGGCCCGCTGGTAATCGCGGCCGTAGGCATAGCCGTTGCCGGCACGGATGGCAATGGATGCGCTGCCTAGCACCATCCGGTCGGCCCACTGGTCATGGAGTTCTGCTTCCTTTATGCGGCCTGCGGCGCGCAAGGCGGACGCGGCATAAGCGTGGAGATCCGCGCCGGGTTCCTGCCCCGCCTCGGTGATGGCGGAAATTTGCTTGAGGATCAAATCCGCGGCATCGCCCCAGCGTTCGTCGGCCGAAAGATGGACAATTTGCACGCCCCAGAAGACTTTATCGCGCGCTTCGGGTGGCAGTTGATCCCAAGCCTTGAGACAGCTCACCACATCGCCGCTCTCTGCTGATAGTTCGTAAATGCGCTCGATGAGTGGCTGGCGCTGGTCGGGTGCTGCGGCCTCCACGGATTTCCAAAGCTGCGCGAGCCACTTCCCGGCAAGGCGCGCGGGATCGGGGCCCATGCGGAAAATCGCGAGCATCGCCTCCAAGCGCTCGCTGTTGGAGGACTCCTGATTGATCTCGGCCAGCCAATCCCACCAACTGCGGGAGCGGTCGTCATCGCCAAATGCGGCGACCACCACTTCCTGCCAGCGCTTCTCGTCATCGCCGGCCCAGGCGACACCCACCTTGCTGGCGAGTTGCGGTGCGCCACTGAGGCTCTCGCGACCGCCGAAAAGCTTGTTGAGAAAATCCGCGAAGGCATTGGGGTCTTTTTCCGCCATCCCTGCCAGCGCATCGCCGAATGCCTGCCACGCCTCGGCATGAAGGCCGCGGCGCTCAAGGAAATTCGCGAGCGAAACCAGCTCCGTGCCGTAATCCGAAACCTCGGTTTGATCGCCGATGTCTTCTTCGATCAAAAGGCCCACGCGTTTGGTGACCCAGGTTTTGAAATCCGGTGCCTGTGGGTCGAGTCCGAGCGACTCAAAGGCTTCCGGGATGCGCTCGAGCGCCTCAAAGTGCCGGAATGCTGCGAGCGGCTGGGATTTCATCAATACCGGCTCGGCAGACTCCAACTCACCTAGCAGGAACAAGGCGTTGAGCGCGGTGCCGCGTTCCTCGAAATCCCGAGAAGCAAGCATGCGGGTGAGCGGTTCCATATCTGCGGGCCGCTGCCGTTTGTCCTGCCAGCGCTTGGCCATGATGGATGCGTAAATGGCTGATGCCGGCATGTCTTCGCGCCGGCCCTCGAGCTGGCGCAGGTATGCCAGCGGATCGCCGGCCAGTGCCGCCATCACAGCGGCAATGCCATCCTCGCCAGCGGCGGTGGCTTCCTGCCTGGCAGCAGCGGGATTTCCGGCGGCGCGTTGGAGTGCCAGCCGCCATGCCGCGGCGCGGCGGTCCTTGCCCTCGGCCGCCTTCTCGAGCTCCGCTTCCAGCGTGCCTTGGCTGCGGTGGAAATCCGCCAATGCCAGCAAGCCCTGCGAATCCGCCGGTCCCATTTCAAGAAACTCGCGGGCCCCGACGGCATCTCCCAGCATCAGACGCTCGCGGGCTGCCTTGAGCGACACCGCCTGCATCATCAACTGCAGCTTTTCCCGCAACTCCGGCTGGGTCTCGGACGCATAAAGCTTGAGCATCTGCCGCCACGCCCGCTTGCCGCGCATTTTACCCAGCAAAGAGGCCTTCTCAGCCGGCGAGGCCGTGGCATAGAGTTCGATGAGCGAAATCACCGAAGGGTCGGTATCCGGCGTGATGTGCAGCTGGATTTTGCGCAGCAAATCGCGCGCCCGGAATGACTGTTCCGGATCTGCGGAAGCCGCCGCCTCATTCAGCCCGGGCAACGCGGCAGCGCCCAGCATCCAAAGCTCGCGGGTTGATTCTTCCCTCACCCGGAAACTGTCATCGGCCAGGCCCCGCAGCAGGGTGTCGATCTTGAGTTGCAAGGGGGCGGACTCCGGGCCGCCGCCACCTTCCGCAGGTGCGGCTCCCTGCAGGCCCGCGCTGAGCAGGACCGCGATGACCGATGCCATGAGGATTTTCATAAACTTCTGAACGTCGATTGCAGATCCATTCATTCAGGCGCTTGGGGGGAAATATTTCATGCCGCGAAACTTTCGCCGCACGAGCAAGTGACCACCGCGTTGGGATTGCTCACTTTAAAGCCACCTTGCTGCAAGTCGTCGGAAAAATCCAGTTCGCTGCCACTCACGAAGAGGGCGCTTTTGGGATCGATCACCACATTGACGCGGTTGCTGGGCACCAGGATATCGCGGTCGCGCGGACCATCCACCAGATCCATCTTGTATTGCAGGCCGGAGCAACCGCCACCGACCACTGCGATGCGCAGTGCGCCATCAGGGCGGCCCTGGCGGTCGAGCAGCCCGCGCAGATGGGCCGAGGCACCGTCGAGCACGCGCACGAGCTTTTCGTTGCCAATCTTGTAATTCACCGTCGCCGTCATGCGGGCAAGCTGCATCCGGTGCGCCGCCTCGTCAATCCCGGCCCTGTTGGAAACGAAAAACGGACCGTCCTTGTGAGACGATCCGTTGATTGAATTTGGGTGGATGAACGCGAACTGCGGCTCAGGCCTCCTGAGTCTCCTCAGGCTCGGCGGCTTCAGGCGCTGCGGCGGTTTCAACAACCGCTTCAGGTGTGGCGGTCTCCACCGCTTCAGGCGCGGTTTCCTGCACCTCGGCGGCCACCTTCTTGGCGGCTTTCTTGGCCGGAGCCTTCTTGGCGACGGCTTTCTTGGCAGGCGCTTTCTTGGCTGACGCGCTGACGGCGGCTTTCTTGACGGCTGGCTTCTTGATGATGCCGCCGAGTTTCGCCTGTTCCTTTTTGCGCTTCAAATAGTCGGCGCGACGGCGGCGTTTGATGATCTTGTTCGATTGTTGGCCCATGGTTGGTGCCCATTGGCTAGGGACTCGCCACCCGGGTATCAAGTGAAAACCCTCTGATGTTGAAAAAGGAAGCGCACTGGAAGCCCTTCCCATCAGGGTTTTGCGATTTCGAAGGGAGAAGCGGGTAGGCGTTCCTGATTTCTGAGATTGGCACTGACCGGGTTGTTTTGCCAGGCGTAGCGGACGTGGACCGGGTCCGGCACGGCCTCAGAGCGCACGACGAGCGAGTCTTTGCCGGTGATTTTGGCATTTGCAGGATGGAAAACGCCATCAGCCCCGGCGAGGGTGAAGCCAAGCAAGGGCGGGCCGTTGAAGGCACGCAGGCCGCTGCCGGTCTGGCTGAAGGTGAGTTTCACTCCACCCTCGGCGAAGTCGGCCGCGTCCAACTCGGGGCCGCCGCGCAGGGTGAGCTTGCCATAGACATCGGCAAGTGCCCAGCGGGCGAGGCGGCGTCCGACGGTGGTCTTGTCGGTCGGGTGGATGTCGTCGGTTTCGCCGATGTCGATGGCGACGACCATCCCGGCGTGCGGGTCCTTGCGGACGAAGCGGCGCTGGCTCTCGCGCAGATGCGGCCACGGATCATCGGATGGTTCCGATTTCACTGGCATGTATGAGGCGAGCTGGACGATGCCGACGGCCATGGAAGGGTTTTCAAACCACTTGCGCCAGTCGTTGAACAACACGGCGATGTGCTCATCATAGCGGGTGGGCTTGGTGGCATCGCTTTCGCCCTGATACCAGATGACACCGCGTAGCGCGGACGGTGCGACCGGGGCGATCATGCCATTGGCGAGCGAACCCGGGCGGTGCGGGCTGGTGGGCTCATAACCGCCAAACTTTGGCGCGTTGGGATGCTGTTGCGGGTTGATTTGGGTGCCGGGCGCGATGCCATTGGCCTTTTTCCATTCCTCCATGGCCTTTTTCCACTCTTCCAATTGGGCAGGAAATTTTGCGACGCCCTCTTCCCATGCCTGATGCCGTTCCATCAACTGTGGATGTTGAGGAAATGCCGAGCTGCGGGTCCAGGAGATGGCCGGGGTGCCGCCCCACGCGGATTGAATGAGGCCGACGGGCACTCCGAGTGCCGGCTGCAAGGCTTTGCCGAAATGATAAGCGACGGCGCTGAAGCTCGGCACGGTGGCGGGCGTGCTGTGCGTCCAAGCGGCCTTGGCGGAAAAGCGCGGCTCGGCGGCGGTGGCCTGATCGACCTGATAGAGGCGGATCAGCGGATTGGTGGCTCCCAGGGCGTCGAGATCCCCATCCAGTGAATTTCCCATCGTCCAAACCATGTTTGACTGGCCGGAACACAGCCAAACCTCGCCGACGAGCACATCGCGGATCACCCGCGAGGCATCGCCGGATTCCACCGCAAGTTCGGCTGGCGCGGCGGAGGCGGCGAGCGGAGCAAGGCGGGCGATCCAAGCTCCGGAAGCATCGGCCGTGGCGTCCACCGCTTGGTTTGCGAAGCGCACGGTCACCCGCGCGCCGGCTTGGGCGCGGCCCCAAACGGGCACCGGCATGTCGCGTTGCAGCACCATGCCATCGGAGAAAATCGTGGGAATCTCCAAGGCAGCCGTTTCCGCGTGAATGGACGGCGTGGCGATGAGCAGGCAAAGAACCGCGCTCA